>NZ_AUPM01000001.1 GCF_003265365.1 Petrotoga sp. 9PW.55.5.1
GGGGAATTAAAGCCAAATTCCCCTTCTGTGAAGGGGTGGATGCAGCGTTTCGAAGAATTTCTATTACATTTATCCTTCATTTTCTTGTGGTTCATACTCGTTAGGAAAATTCTTATTATATTTTTGTTCTTTTTCTAAGGAATTTAAAATTTTTATTTCTCTAATAACAAAAAATAGGGTTAACGTTGCAGACAAAACATCCGAAAGAGGAAATGTGTACCAAATACCCATAAGTCCAAATAAATTAGACATAATAAATACCGCTGGTATAAATATTAATATCTGTCTAGACATTGACAATAACAAAGCTGGAGCGGCTCTTCCTATTGCCTGAAACAGAGCGGAACCTATTACTTGAAAACCTACTATCCAAATAAACATAGCATCTATCCTTAAAGCTACTATACCTTCTTCAATTAAAGCAGGGTCCGTTGAAAATATAGATAGTAAAAACCTTGGAAACAGTTGAACAAGAGCAAATGAAATAGTTGACCAAATCAGAGCTACAGTTGTAGCTTTTTTTAGTACTTCCTTAACCCTATCATATCTTTTAGCTCCGTAATTATAACCTGCAATAGGAAGAAATCCTTGGGCTATTCCAAACATTGGCAGAAAGAAAAACATGAATAATCTATTAATAACTCCAAAGATTGCAATATGCAACGAACTTCCGTAGGTTCCTAATAAATTATTCAAAACTATCGCTAACAAACTCCCAGCAACTTGTCTAGCAAAGGCTGAGGCACCAACCGCTACAGTTTCCCCCATTATATGCCGATCCAAAACAAAATTCTTAAAACGAATTTTTAATATACTTTTTCCACTAAAAAAGTAATATCCAATATATATAACTCCAACCATCTGAGAAAGCACTGTCGCTACAGCTGCTCCTCTTACCCCCATATTAAGTCCAAAAATAAAGATAGGATCAAGAATTATATTTAGAATTCCCGGAATTATCATAGCAATCATTGCATCTTTTGCATGACCTTGTGCTCTCATAACGTTATGACTGGCCATTCCTATTGCAAAAAATATTGAACCATATAGGATAACACTCATATATTCTTCGGCATAACTCAAAATATCGGGAGTTGCCCCAAATAAATTCAACAACGGATCCAGGAAAATAATTCCTACAATTGTTAAGCCTAAACTTAGAAAAAACACAGAAGAAAATATATTACCTAAGGCCTTTTCTGCTCTATCCTGGTTTTTTGCTCCTAAACTTCTTGATACTAATGTTCCTCCTCCTATTCCTATCATACCTGCAGCCGCCATGATTATCATTTGGATAGGAAATGCTACAGAAACTCCCGCTATTCCTAAAGTTCCGACACCTCTTGCTATATAAATTGTATCTACAAAATTATATAAAGCTTGAACGAGCATGGCAGTTATTGCAGGAATAGAAAGTTTCATTAATAATTTCCCTATTTTTTCTTCTTCAAGCATTTTGGAATTTTCTTCCACCTACTTAGCCTCCTCGTGAGTCGAATTTCTGTATCGAACAACATTATTTATCATTTTATCCAATAAATTATCAAATTGATTTTTTTCTTGAACTGATAGATGCTCAGTTATTATCTTTTCCAACTCTTGGTTTACTATCTCAACTTCTTTCCTGATTTCATAAGCTTTATCAGTCAAAAAAATTCTGTTCACTCGATGGTCTGTTTCGTCTACCTTTTTTGTAATATATCCGCTTTTTATCAATTTTTTAAGAGCTCTTGTTGTGGTTGCTTTATCAAATCTCAATTTCTCATTTAACTCTTCTTGACTAATCCCATCTCCATGATCAAATAGATACATAAGAAAATGAAACTGACCCCTTCCAATATTGTATTTTCTAAGTTTTTGTTTCATAATTGAATTCGACAATCTAAATAGACACGAAATTTTTCTTATAATCGAAGTTTCATGATTTGAATTTTCAAAAAAAATCTTTTTCACCTCCCGTTTTCCTTCCTTAATACATAAGGATTATAGTAAAAAAATATTGCATATGCAACTAATTTTTGTAAATATTTAGTTGCATATGCAACTAATCAATTTATTAACTTATCTGCTTTTTCCCCAAACCTCTTTTCTTTTCCACTTTCCTTTAAGGTAAAACATAGTTAGTATTATGGTTTCTCCAATATCTCCAAACATGTAAGAAAGCCAAATCCATATAATAGGTAAATTGAATATACTTATTGTTAAAATCAGAATGGGAAGCTGTATAACCCATCTTGATAAGACGCTTGAAAACAAGAATGGAATATTGTAACCAGAACCAGAAAAAGCACTTGTTAAACCTAGTCCATAACCCAACGCTACTAAACCAAGAGAACCGAATTTTAAGAAATCAATACCATATCTTATAACCAAAGGATCATCAGTAAAAAGTGACATTACCGCTTCTCCAAAACCAAAAGCAAGGACAATAAAAATTAACATAACACAGGCTCCTATGATTCCTGTCATGTTAGCAGCTTTCTGTGATCTTTTTATATCTCCAGCTCCAATTGATTGTCCTACTACAGAAGAAGCTCCCATAGTTAAGCCGAATAAAGGTACAAAAGCAAACCCAAAAATCCTCCCTGCTATTCCGTTTGCTGCTATTGCTTCGTTACCAAAGATTGCAACAAAACCTAAAATAACTATATTGGAAAGGTTTCTAAAAAATATCTGTATTCCATTGGGTAAGCCAATTGTTAATAATTTAGCATCTAGTTTGGGATGAAGTTTAAAAAGTCCTTTAAAACGTGGTTTAACTTCATGTGTTCTGTTAAACAAGATTATGAAACCCACAAAAAAAGCAAACGACTGAGATATAACTGTTGCCAAAGCAGCTCCCAAAACTCCAAAACCGAATCCTTGTATATTAAAAAAAGGTACTTCTTCAAAAATAAATAACGGATCAAGAAAAATATTCATAATACTAACTATAATCATTATAATCATTGGAGTTTTTGCATCTCCGAGACATCTAAATATGGTATTAACAGAATAAGATGAAAACATTATAGGCAGAAAAAAAAGCCTTAAGTACCCGTATTCTAACCCGTAATTTACAACAGTTTCATCAGCAAAAAAAAGCATAAGGGGTTCTAAAAATATAGCCATAAAAAAAGCGGCTATTAATGCCATTATGAATTTGAAACTTATAGTCTGCTCTATTGCTTTTGATGTTTGTACATAATCTTTTTTTCCAAATGCTTGAGAAATCAGAGAGATCGAGCTTACTCCAATAATTTCATTCAAGGCATCTACCATCCAAAAAATAGTGGAAAAAACCGTAACTCCAGCAATCGCATCACTAGAAATCATCCCTATCCAAAAAATATCCACTAAATCATAAACCATCTGTGCTGCCATACCTATCATAGTTGGAATGGACATTACTAAGATATGATTAATTACTCTTCCCTTTGTTAGATCTCTCTCCATTTTTTCCTCCGACTAAAAAAAGATCAAATTCTTTTATAATGCATATAAATGATATCATTTGTCAAAAAGAAAAACAAGTATAAAATTTTTTCATTTTTGTTGTAGACAATTATGATATACTATTACTAAAAAGGAAATAATTTTGTTTAAGAAAGTGGGGAGAATTATGGAAGAAAATCCATCGGTTGAAATGGAAAAATTGATTAGAGAAATTTGCTCTAAAGTCAAAAGTGAAGGACGAAAAGTTTTAAAAGAAGTCAATATATCTCCTGCTCAATTTGATGTTTTACAAACCGTTTACTTCAAGGGGCCTAAAATGCTTAGTGAAATTAGCAAAAGATTAGGAATTACTAAAAGCACTACAACTGGATTAATTAGAAGACTCGAATTGGCAGGTTATTTAGTTAGAGAAAAATCAAAAAAAGATAAAAGAGTATTTGTTGTAGCGATAACCCCTCAAGGAGTGACTATAATAGAAAAAGTTATAAAAAATCGTATCGCTTTAATGGAACAAGTTTATAAAAAAATGGGAAATAAAGAGAAAAGTATAGAAATATTAAACGAAATAAATAAAATTCTACATCAAAATCAAGGTGGGATTTAATAGATTATGAAATTTTCTATTGGGAAATTATTCGCCATTTTCTTTGTAATGCTACTTTTTTCTAGTGTGTTTTTTTCATCTTCAATAAGTATTGAGGCTCAATACGGCAGTGATGTATACCTCAATTCCCGTTTTTTAGGAACTGTCTTAGAATCCCCGCAACTTTTTGAGGTTGAAAATCTAACCTCAGGCAATTTGGTAATTAAAAAAAATGGGTACAGCGTTTATTCAGTTCCAATAGACCTTCTTGGAAATGAAATATACGTAGAAGCTATACAGATCCCCTTAGCTAAGATCAGATTGAATATGAATGTCGAAAGTGCAACTATAGAATATGAATTCATGAATAATTTGATAACTGAAAAAATTCAAAATAACCAGGAGATAGAAATTCCATATAACGTAGAAAAGATACAAATTAAAAGCGATGGTTATTTTGAAAAAAGTATGACATTTGAATTAAACCCTTTTGATAAAAAGAATTTAGACATTCAATTAGTGAGCCTAGATGAAATAATAATTGATTCGAATCCAACACATGCTCAAATTTTTTTGGGGGGAGAGTTTATTGGTGAAACTCCCCTTATAATAAAAAGAGAGGACTACTCAAAAATTACCTTAAAAAAGGAAGGTTATTTACAAAACACTATTAAAACTCTTCCTGAAAAAGATAAAACCACCGTTTTTTTAAATCCAGGCGTTGATTTTTTTGTAGATAGTAGTCCAAAAGATGTTGGAATTTTCATTGATGGAAAATACATAGGCAATACTCCCTTAGAAGGTATTTTCCCTGAAGGAACTTATGAAGTAACTCTTTCGAAATTAGGCTATCAGCCAAAAAATTTAATAATTGATTTAACAAGTGAAGGCTTAAACAAATACTTTTTTGAAATGAAACAATCAACTAATATAATATACTTTTTAAACTCAAATGAATATGAATTTAATATAGATGGGAGAAATTTAGGGAAAGGAATAAATGCTATAATTTTAGACGACTATACCCATTTGATAAGAACCTCTAAGAAAGACAATATTTTAGAATTCTCAATAAATAAAAATAACTACCAAGGCGAGCAATATTTAGACCTAGAAAAGTTTAGTACGATAAATGTTTTTTCACTCGACTATTCTCATGCCAGCTTTTTAGGGAATACTCAAAAAATTCCTACTTTTTTCACAGTAAGTATGCTAAATAGTCCCAACTTTGCTACAGTTAGAAACTTAAATAGAACTTATAATATTTTATTAGAACCTTCTCAAAGTAAAGATGTTTTTATGGGTGAAGGATTTGGTGTATTATTTATTACTTCAAATGTAGAAAAACCATTAATATATATTGACGGGAAATTTGTAAGCCCCGAAGAATTTTATGGTTATCCTTTAAAAAATGGAGTTTATAATATAGAGGCTAGAAAATTTAATGAAGTAAAGCAACAAAAAATTACTGTAAGAAACGGTGAAAAGACTTATATTCATTTTGAATTTGATAATAAAATACCTGTAATTGTTAACACGAAAGAAGAAAATGTTTTTATTAATTCTAAAAAATTTCAGAATACTAATCAGAGCATATATTTACCTTCTGGACCAAACGTTTTTTCTAACGGAGAGACATCTATAGTCCTGTTTATTTATGAACCAAAATATATTGATTTAGATAAATTGTTTGGGGGGTTATAAAATTGAAAAAAATAGCGTTTTTAATGACTTTAATTTTGGTTTTGTCAATAAATACTTTTTCTCAAACTAATATCGTTGATTTGCAGCCTTCTTCGCCTATTTATTCCCAAGTTGTTAGAATGGTCGAATCTGGAATAATGTTTTTGGATAACCAAGGTAGATTTCGTGGCTCTCAGCAAGTTTTGAGATACGATTTGGCAGAGTTTGGTTCAAACATTCTAGATTTTGTTGAAGGCAATTATGGAAGTAAAATTGAAGAACTAAGCAAAAAAATCACAGCTTTGGAAAATATGAACATACAAACAAGGTTATACAACCTAGAAAGCACTATATTTGCCCACGAAGATAGATTATCTTATATGGATTCCACTCTAATTAATTTAAATAAAAATGTTTCTGATATTTTGAATGTGCTTGATCCCTCTCAACCTATAAATGAAGATAATGTTCTAATTCAAAACATAGTTCAAGAATCGGTTGAAGTAGCAAGAAAGACCTCAGAAAAAGAGATTCAAAGAATAGCGGACACTTCAATGGCCTCTTTAACGATTTACGAAACAAAGTTAAAAGAATTCGTATCTGAAGTAGATCAGCTGAATGAAAAATATGAAAATACAATAGAAAGTTTGAATTATGTTTTAGTGGATGTAACCCAATCAAATCAAGAAGAACTAAGAAATTTTGTCGACAAAAAGATAGAAGTTGAGCTCGATGCCTTAAAAACTGCTTTGCATAATATCGCAAAAAATGAAGTAGCCCTTTTTGGGGATACTATAAGTTCTACTTTTACTACCCTAGATAAAAGAATATCCGATCTTGAAGGTCAAGTAAACCCCTATATGAACAATTACAGTAAGCTTGAAAATAAAGTTGAAGAAAATGAAGCCAAGATAAACTATTTGATTAGAAATTTTTCCACAGATCCAACGGTCAGCACTATAACTGATTATCAAATGTTAGATATAAAAACAGAAATAGAAGGATTAAAGTTGAGAACCAATAATCTTTCAACAGATTTAAAGATTATAACAGATCAGATTAATTCTAACCGTTCCGCTATAGAAACATTTGATGCTAAGCATTTTTATTACAATTCAAAAATAAACGAAATGCAGAATAATTATAACTATCTTTCCGAACAAATTATTATGCAAAATAAGAAAATTGACAACTTGCTTTTTGAGGTTTCAAAAATATCTCCAACTCAAACACCTAAAGCAGATACTCAAGAATTAACAGAGATTAGAAATTTGCAAGAACGCGTTTCTAGTTTGGAAAGAACTATTGGAATTTATTACGATCAAATAGGCCAACTTAATATTTATGCCTTTTCTTATGAAGAAATGAAAAACGATTTAGATGAAATTAAAAGAATAATAGAAAAAAATGAAGGGGATATACAAACTTTAAAAAATAATAACGAAACTCTGCAAGCTCAGCTAAAATCTTTGTCAAATCTTGCTAATTTAGATCAAGAAAGTATTTTACAACTTGGAGACATCACAAAATTATCAGAAAATGTGAATATTTTGAATGATTCATATGATACCTTGAAAAAAAATAATCTCCAGATTCAAAATGACCTAGTGCAAGTGGAAAACCGGTTAATTAAAGTGGAAACAACGTTGAATAACTTTGAAGTAACATCTTCCGAAATTAAGGAATTAAAAGATTCATACAATTCGCTACTTCAACAATACTATGAAATTAAATCGGAAGCTGATTATTTAGTCGATCCTATATCTATGAAAAATGATATTGAAACTGAACTTTCACGAAAACTGGCCACCGATATTGTGGCACTAGAAAAAGAGATTGCTAATATAAATAAGAAAATATCTTCTATAGAATCAAGAGCATCAAATCTAGAAAAGTCATTCGTTGTATACGATGAAACCCTTGTTAAGGTTTCTCAAAAGACTGATGAAAACATAAAAAGATTAGATAAATTGGAAAGTTCTGTTCAAACGATTGAACAACCTTCTCAAAGCTTCATTCCTTCCATAATCACAGGATTAATAGGGGTCGCTGTAGGGGCTGGGGTTGTTTACTTGTTATTATCAAATTAAGTAAAATTATAGGAGGAATAAATGAAATACGGTGTAGCTTTAGGCAGCGGTGGGGCAAGAGGTGCAGCACACATTGCCTTGTTAGAACAGCTAAAAGAACGTGAAATAGAAGTTTCTATTGTTACTGGTTCTAGTGCGGGAGCTATAATTGGTGCATTTTATGCTCTATACCCTGAAGTGGATCTATTAAAAGTTTTCAAAGAAATTATTGTTGATGAAAAAAGAACAATCGAATCGCATTTCAAAACATTAAACAATAAGATAACTAACTTCCCTAAGATGATTGCTGGAAAGAGTTTTTTAAAGAACGAATTCGTATATCGTTTGTATAAAAACCTTTATGGAAATAAAAAATTCTCTGATTGTGAAATAAAACTTGGTATTGTTTCTTATGATTTGGAAAGTGGTAAGGAAGTTGAAATAACCGAAGGTTATATAATAGATGCGGTTATGGCCTCCACTAGCGTTCCTGGAGTTTTTCCTCCCCTCAGACTTGGAGGTATGCAACTTCTGGATGGGGGAGTATTAGAACCAGTCCCTGCACAATTAGCAAAAAAATTAGGAGCTGAATATGTTATTTTTAGTGATTTAAATAGTGAAACTATTGAAAACTTTCAAATCAACGATGGTTTAGAATATTTAATATATATTGATGACTATAAAAATAAAATAATGGTAGATCATGAAGCCCAATTCGCAGAAGAGATTTATTCATTCCCAATAAAATACTCGTGGGAAGATTTTTCTCACTTTCTTGCCATTTATGAAGACGCCAAAATTTATTTAGAAAATAACTTTAAAGAAGGTAAAAAACATTGACAATAGTTATGGGTGGATTTTTTGAAGGATTATACTGGGAATCAGGTGTGTTAGATTTTTTTTCAAAAAAAGAGAATGATATAAATTTATACACTTCAAGTATAGGTAGTTTAAGAGGTTTATTTTATTCTAAGTATGGTTCGAATTTTTTCCTCCGTCTCAAAAGTTTTCTCGCTGAGAAGGATAATCCTCTAAATGAAATAATTAAATCGTCGGAATTATATCACAGTAGATATGCTCAAACCACTGCTTTGATAAGACTGGGAAGAGGGAAATTGTCTCTTTACGATTCCAATACTTTAAAAAAGTTTCTAATGGATTATTTCGAAGATGAAACTATCGGATCGCTGGGGGATAATATTCACTTTGAAGTTTTAGAATTAAAAAGTAGAGAAATTATTACCTTAAACAAAAATATTAAAATTGTGGATATGTTAATGATGGAGTTAGCATTTCCTCCTTACTATGGTTATTATGAGTTTGAAGGAGGATATTTTATACCTAGTTCATTTTTATCGTTTATTCCACAAAAATTTCCAAAGGATTCTATGGTGATCGCTTTTGATTCTTCCTTGAGATATCCTTACCCCAAAAATACTGTAGAAATATTACTAAAAACTTCTTATTCAAGGACTTTAAAAAATTATCGTATTATAACTGAAAATATAAGAACTATAGAGCCAAAAAAAACACCTAACAGCTATTTTAATATGTCTGCCTTTTTTGATGGACAAAATGATGCCAAAGAATTTATGGAGGTTGAATTATGAAGAGAAATTTTCTTTTAATTGTTTTTTTACTTTTTTTGAGTCTGTTTACATTCTCCGCAAAAATAAATGTAAGGGCTCAAGAAGTTAAAGGAGAAGAAAGTCGCTATATTTTAAAAAGCGACGTTTTAATTCAAAAGGGAACCCTTTCTATCACTACAGAAATGGCTACTATAACTTTGGTGAACGATGACTGGAGAAATGTTGATACTACCAGTGCATATATCATGGATGAAACTTTTCAGGCTACTTCTTTGATTCTTCAATTTGACCTTCAAACTGAAAAAGGAACATTAAAAGGCGATGTTGTTGCAAGTATTTTACTAGAAGATTCAATTATTGATATAATATGTGATGAGCTCTTAATAGACAATAATAAAAAGATGTACGAAGGAAAATCAGAAGATTTGGTATTCATTAAAAAAGATGACTATGTAATACATTCTAAATCTTTTGTGTATCTGGAAGAGGAAAACTTACTGACTCTGTCGCAAGAAGTACATATCGTTAATAACGTGAAAAAAATTGATATGAATTCTACAAAGGCTCTTTTTAACACTAAAACCAATGATATTGAAGCTCAAAATGTAAATCTCATTTTGGAAGTATCAGAAGAGGAATAATTTTATGTTTCTCAATTTACTATTATAGGAGGAAAGATAACATGAGAAGAATAATCTTCATTTTAGTTTTATTGCTATTGTTTGTTTCGCTTTATTCTCAAACATCTTATAATATGGGATTTTCAATATTGAATTATTCTGATGATTTTAAATTCGCCTTAAGATCAGGTTTAAAAGCAAATGCTTTTAATCTTGATTTTGATCTTGGCCCCAACTTTGGGCAAACTTTTTCTCTTATAACTATAACAGATATTTCAGCTAAAATTTGGGAATTCGATGAATTCATCTTTTTTGATATGGGACTGTTGTGGACATACGGTAGAGGTTTTCCGGGTACGCTCGCGTATGGTGGTTTAAATTTAAACTTTCAAAATATTTTAACAAAACTATATGTTGGTTATCCATTCAATGCGACAGATGAATTTTTAAACTATTTTGCATTGAAACTCGAATATACTGTCCCAAAACCAGCAGACTTTATTGACGACTTGAAGTTTCAAATAAGAGCAGTAAATGGAAGGTTTGATTTTTCTGTATTTTTAGTAGAACCTATCTAAAATGAAAACAAATAACGGTTTCTTATTAGTAGAGATAGTCTTTGAAATTTTTATTTTATCATTAACAATATTAATTGTTTTAGGTACCTTCGCAGGGACTTTTCACGTTGTTAAGAGTTCTCTTATAGACATGGTTGAGTTAAATATAGTATCTAATTCATTGATGGCGGTAATATACACTGCAAAAAACGAAATGAAAAATGTAACCTCTTTCGATTCTTCTTCTGTTCTTGGAGATTTAAAAGATGGAAGCTCTACCAGCATCGTTGGATTTTCTTATAATCCATTTACTAAAAGGTTAAATCGATATAGGAAAAGCATATCGGAATCAGGAAGTACCCTCATCGGAGAAAATGTAACAGAATTCTCTTATGATGGAGAATTCTTAAATTTAACAATTTTGGATAAATACACTTTGAAATTATATATCAAATCTCAATTTTAAAATTGAAAAAAATATAGCAATGGAGGATATTAATGGCTAATGAAATAATAGAGACCTACAAACTTTTGGAAGAAAGAATTAAATCTGAAAATATTCGAATATATTTTGAAATGCTTGATTCACCTTATCCAACATTTAAATCAAAGGCGATTCAAGAGTTAACAAAGCAAAAGATAGATACTCCTATAATAAAAGAACATTTGAAAGACCCTGATAAGAATGTACGATTTTCTGCCTTTAGATATTTAGACAAAATGGGGATTTTAGATGAAGAAACAACAAAAGAAGCACTAAAAGATCTATCTTCTGCTATTAGGAAAGAAGCGGTTATAAGTTATATTCAAGCTGGAATACAACCAATAGAATATATTTTAGACCATGCTAAAGACCCTGATCCCATAGTTAGATATACTCTTCTTTCAACGTTTCTGGAGTTTTATCCTGAGGATTCTCAAAAGTTGATCGACTTATTAAAGAATGATCCCTACATAAAGATTAAACAATTGATAGCCGCTCTAGAAGACATTTCTCAAACTCTGATTTCCGACGAAATAGAAAAAAGTGTTAAATTGATATCCTTGAAAAGATTTTATGAGAGAGAAGATTCCATAACTTTTTTCAATACCCTTAAAGCAATATATTTTGAGTGCAATAACGAAACCAAAGGTTTGATTATTAAGTTTTTTAGTGGGCTACCATGTGAAATCATTAAGACATTCATGGATAAAATTATTCAAGAAGAAAAAGATTTAAACATACTCCAACTTGCAGCAAATACCTTAAAAAAAGTGTGTAGTATAGATTCGATACCTTCTTGGCTGATAGAAGATTTGATAAAAAGCGAAGATGCAAAAACTATAAAATTCGGTTTAAAGTTAGCTGCTGAAAAAGACGACATGAGTTATGTGGATTTTTGTAGAGAATTGCTTTCTGAAGTTGATGATGACCTAGTTATAGGAGCAAGTGAATATCTTTTATATTTTCAAGACTATAAACTTAAAGATTATGTTCCTGAATTTCTAAACTCCTTATCATCCAAAAGAATTAGAGAAGGATTAAAAATTATTAGAAAATTAAAATTAGAAAATTTTATTGAAGAAAGTTCCGATATTGCTTCAAATAAAATATATCCAACTTCTGTTAGAAAAGCAGCGGTTAATTTATTAAAATTCTTCAAGGCTAAAGATTATTGGGAAATTCCTCAAATGATTTTAAAAGACCCCAATGAAAATGGAAATTTAAAATTAGCTGCTTTAAATGCTCTATTGCGACTAAATGCGGAGATGGTGGTAAATCTTTAGCAAAATTATTAATACTCTTTTTGAATCTCACTGTATCGTATGTAAAAAAACAATAAATATTGGAGAAATTATATGCAATGATTGCATTGAAAATATTTATTCCCCTTCTTCATCTGAAGGGGTTTTTAAGGTTTATCATTATGGAAAATACCAATACCCACTATCTAATATTATAATAAATTTTAAATACAATTCTCATCCACAAATTGCAAGAATATTCGGTAAACAGCTTGCTTCTTTATTCATTAAATTAAAATTCCCAGAAATCGAATACGCTGTTTCATATGTACCTTCAAATTATATAAGTAGATATCAAAAAGGGTTTGTTCCTGCAGAGTTGATAGCTTCTCACTTCAGTAAACTTTTAGGATTTCAACTAGTGAATATTTTTTCTTCAAAAACTATAAAAAGGCAATCTCAATTAAATGGTAGAAGAAGAAGTGAAAACGTAAAAAACAAAATAAAATTACTTAAAAAACCACCAAGAAATCTTATAATAATAGATGATGTATACACCACAGGTTCTACAATGAATGAAATTGGAAACTTAATATTCGACCATTGTGATATTATTGTTGGATTAACCGTGGCAAAAACTTTTTAAAAAAGATCATAACTTTTTTATTTCATACTTTTTTAAAATCTTTTTATAATCTTCTATATCAGCAATCGCCCCTACATACTTTAATTTTTCAGCAGAGAAAGCATTTCCTAATTTTGAAGACTCTATTATATTAAGCCCTGTTAATATTCCAATATAAAAACCTGACCAAAAAGCATCTCCAGCACCTGTGGTATCTTTTACTTCCTTTGCGTATGAGTTAAAATTAACTTTTTGACTTCCATCAGAAACAATAAATCCCTTTTCACCTAAAGTAAGAATTACGTTCTTTACTCCTGAATTATGGAAAATATCTATATATTCTTCTTCTCTTTTATCTTTCTGAAAAATATTTATGCAGTCATCCAAAGATGGCTTTAGAAAATCTATATATGGCAAAATCAATCTTAAAACATCATCTATATCAATGGAGGTTTTCCATAAAATCTTTCGATAATTTGGATCAAAACCAATGTAAGCACCCTTTTTCTTTGCCTCTTTAATCATTTGAAGAGAATTTTTCAAATTTTTATCAGAGGAAATCGCCCATGAGGAAAGATGAAATATTTTTAAACCGTTTAAAATATTGTTAAAATCTTTAGGAATTTCTAAGTTTAGTGAAGCGGATCTAAAGGGATAAAATTCAGGTGAAGTTTGAGATTTCAATACATATACAATGTCAGTTTGATACATATCATCCTGTATTATATAATGATTATTTATTCCATATGAACTTAACTTCTCCAAGATAAAATCTCCAAATGGATCATTACCTACCCGTGAAACAACAGTAGAATTAAACCCTTGTTTAGCTATGTTGACTGCTATATTACTAGGGGATCCCCCTAAATACTTATCGAATGTAGAAGCATTTTTTAAACCTCTCACATAATCTCTTGAAATAAAATCTATTAAAACCTCTCCAAAAGAAATAAATTCACTCATTTAGACCCCTCTTTTTTTATTTCGTTGTTTTTCTTAACGTAATGTAAAAGCATAGTATTTTCGTTTAATTTTTTGAAATCTTTTAAACTAAATTCGTATTTTATGTTAACGTATTTAAATACCGATAAATCCCCTTCAATAATCACCGGTTCTATTGTAAGAAAGATCTCATCTATAAGATCTTTTTCGAGAAAAAGTGAGTTTATAGTTGGACCTCCTATGAGAGCCACTTCATTGAACCCATTTTCTTCAAGATTTCTGAGCAATATTTCAGGCGGTTTATCTGTAAAGTAAATTTCTTTTCTATATTTTTGCTCATATTCATTAAATTTTTCAGGTGTTCCTGTCAAAACTATGTTTATTCGATCTTTCAAAGGTTTACCTATTTCTTGAAAAGTTTTTCTTCCCATAATTACTATTCCAATATCTTGAGTTATCTTTTGAAAATTTTCCATATCTTCCTTGGAAGACCAGCTTCTCTGTTCATTTCCCGACATTCTTATCTTACCGTTAATACTTTGAACCATAATTAAAAATACTTTCATATGTATTCTCTCCTCTTGGAAAAAATAGTTAGGATAATTAACTTTTATTTGCATTTTCTACAATAATGATAACAAGAGTTATCAAAATATAGAAAGAATTAGATTTAAGCTTCTAATCGAATTTAATCACTATTAATTAATAATAATTGCCTATAATCTCCAATAATAATCTTTTGAAATTTTAATTACAAATTATATAATAGTTTGGAAAAGAGTGAAAAATTTTTTATGTTTATGTTTTTATTTTACCATACATTTCTTTCTATTAGATTCTTCCAAAAACCATTTTTAATTATTTATATTTTATCAGGAGGTGGCAGGTACTATGAAAAAATTTGTAGTTTTGTTTGCACTATTTACGATGGTTATGAGTTTATTTTCCATTACAATTACCATGACCGCAGGCGCAGTAGGAAAAGAGTTAGAAGTTCTTAATGAGCAAGTTGCTATGTTCATGGAGGAATATCCAGAAATAGAGGTAAGGGTATTACCAATGCCAAACAGTGCAACTGACAGGCACGACTTATACGTCACTTATTTAGCTTCTGGAACACCTGATCCAGATGTTTTGATGCTTGATGTTATTTGGCCAGCAGAATTTGCTCCATTCTTGGTTGATTTAACTAACGATTACGATTACTTCGAATTAGACAAGTTCTTCCCAGGTACAGTTGCTTCAAACACCGTAGAAGGACAATTAGTAGCTGTTCCTTGGTTTACTGATGCTGGTATATTGTATTATAGAAAAGACCTATTAGAAAAATACGGTTATGAAGTTCCTGAAACATGGGATGACTTATACACAGCAGCAAAAGATATTTCTGAAATGGAAGGTATTAATGGTTTTGTATGGCAAGGAGCAAGGTATGAAGGATTAACTTGTAATGTTATGGAGTTCTTTCATAGTTTTGGTGGAGAAATCATGAAAGATGGAAAAGTTGTTGTTGATGATCCAAAATATTATGAAAATAATATAGCAGCGATAACTTTCATGGACAAGTTAATTGAAGATGGAGTAAGTCCACGTGGAGTAACAACATATATGGAAGAAGAAGGAAGAAGAGTTTTCCAAAATGGTGACGCTGTATTTATGAGAAATTGGCCATATGCCTGGTCTTTGGCAAATTCCCCCGAATCACCTGTTGCAGGTAAGGTTGGAATAACCGTTTTACCAAAAGGTCCTGGACCTGATGGAAGGAATTCGGCAACATTAGGTGGATGGAATCTTGGTATAAATGCAAACTCTTCACCAGCTGAAATAGAAGCATCTAAAAAGTTAATTAAATTCTTAACAAGTCACGAACAACAAGTTTATAAAGCAGTTAATGCTGGTCAAACGCCAACTATGATAGAAGCTTACAACGATCCTAGAACTATAGAAGCCAATGATTTCTATGCAGATCTTCTTGATGTATTTTTGAACGCTGAACCTAGACCTATATCACCTATTTACAATGAAATTTCTTATCAAATACAAACGGCAGTTCATCAAGTGTTAACTCAACAAAAAGATCCAAAACAAGCCATAGATGAGTTGGCTAGAAATCTTAAATCTTTAGAGTAATTAGATTTAATAGCTTCAAGATGAAATTTTATCAACACGGGCGGTAAACGGAATATTTCCGTATACCGCTCTTCTAAATAATTATTTAAAGCCATTTAGGGGGTGTATTGAGTGAAAGCTAAAAGTGATTATAAAAAAGCGGATATTTGGCTTGCCTTTTGGTTAATTATTCCTACCTTAATTGCAATAGGTATCACTGCTTTTTATCCACTCGGACAAACTATTTATGATAGTTTTTTTAAATGGTCTTTAAGACCGGGTTTCCAGAGAGAATTCGTAGGATTTCAAAATTATATAAATCTGTTTCAAGATGCTAGATTTTTAAATTCTTTGTGGAATACGATATATTTTACTTTCTTTTCTGTACTTATAGAATTTTTATTAGGTTTGGTTACTGCTTTAATATTAAATGCAGAATTTAGACTAAGAGGTTTGGTTAGAGCAGCTGTTCTAATACCTTGGGCGATTCCGACTGCTGTTTCTTCACAAATGTGGAAATGGATGTACAACGACCAATACGGTGTTATTAGTCTAATGTTATATAATTTAGGAATAATTGAACAAGGAACCCCTATATTGGGAACACCGGGACTAGCTATGGCAGGTATAATCGCTGTAGATGTTTGGAAAACAACTCCTTTTGTGGCTCTTTTGCTTTTAGCAGGACTTCAAATTATACCTAACGAATTGTACGAAGCTGCCAGAATTGATGGGGCAAGTATGTGGAAACAATTTACTTCAATAACATTACCTGTTTTAAGACCTACTATTGGAGTAACCTTGATCTTTAGAACATTGGATGCATTAAGAGTTTTCGATGTTGTATACATTATGACCCAAGGTTCTGTAGGTACAGAAACTTTGGCTGTCTATAACAGATCTCTTTTGATGGATAATATATTTTCTCCTAGAGGATTGTTTGGTTATGGATCTGCATTGTCTGTTGTTATATTCCTAATTATTGGAATTTTCACTGTCATATACATGAGATCTTTGAATATAAAATTGGATTGAGGAGGGGAAGAATATGAGATGGGGAATGCGTACTAAACAAAATACTAAAAAAACTTTTTTGTATATTATTGTAATAATAATGGTTATTTTTTATATATTTCCTTTTTATTGGGCTATAAAAAGCTCTTTTACTGCAGATCAATACCTTTTTACTAAAAATATAACTCTTTGGCCACAAGGGTTCACTTTTGAAAATTATATAAAAGTTTTTACAGAAAGGCCATTTGGACTGAACATATTAAACTCGATTATTGTAGCAGGAGCAACTACCATCTTTTCTTTAATAGTAGGATCGTTTGCAGCCTACGCTATCGCTAGATTAAAAGTCCCCGGGAAAGGAGCTTTAATGTTGTTAATTCTTGCGGTTAGTATGTTCCCACAAGTTTCTATTTTAGGTGGACTTTTTCAATTGTTAAGAAATATGGGTTTGATAAATACTTATTCTGGTTTGATTATCCCGTACATTGCGCTGAATTTACCTTTAACAACTTGGATATTACAGAATTTCTTTAGAGAATTACCAAAAGAAATTGAAGAATCTGCATACATCGATGGTTGTTCTAAGTTTGAAACTTTGTGGAGAATAGTTCTTCCTCTTTCAGCACCGGGTTTAGTAACAACTGGGCTGCTGGCATTTATTCAAGCTTGGAATGAATTTCTATTTGCATTAACTTTTATGCAAACACCAGAAAAATACACCGTTCCTGTTGCTATAGCTATGTTTACTGGAAAAACTTTCTATGAAGTTCCTTGGGGACAAATTATGGCTGCTTCCGTAATAGTTACAACTCCTTTAGTTATTTTAGTTTTAGTATTTCAAAAACGTATTGTTCAAGGTCTCACAGCTGGAAGCGTTAAAGGATGATGTCAATGAAAATGTTATTTGGTACTGATGGTATAAGAGACGTTGTAAATGAAACTCTCACAGTAGACTTAGCAATGAAACTTGGAAATGCTTTAGCTAACCTTTTTGGTAATAAGTACAAAAAGTTATATATTGCAAGGGATACAAGAAATTCGGGGAAAATGTTAGAAATGGCTTTGGCATCTGGGGCATTAGCTGGTGGTTTAAACGTAGAATCTTGTGGAGTTTTAACAACTCCAGCATTAGCCTATATAACAAAAAAAGAAAAGTCTATCGGGGTTGTTATATCCGCTTCACATAATCCCTTTATGTACAATGGATTAAAAGTTTTTTGTGAAGGATTCAAAATTTCTGATGAAACCGAAGAAAAATTGGAAGAAATTATGCAAAAAAATCTTTTAAAATATTGCAATTATGTAGACATAGGTGAATATATAGAAGATTCTTCAAAAGAAGATTATATTGATTACATCGTTTCTTTGTATCAAGATAAAATAAAGAATAAAGAATTAAAAATAGCTGTAGACGTTGCAAATGGCGCTGCTGGATCGGTAATTGATAATATATTTCAAAAATTAGGCTTGAACTACTCTGTATACAAAAATTCCCCAAACGGTTTTAATATAAACGATAAATGTGGATCCACTTCTCTTGATTATCTATCAAAAGTTATATTAAAAGAAGGATATGATCTTGGAATATTGTTCGATGGAGATGCGGATAGATGTCTCTTTATAAATAAAAAAGGAGAAGTTGTTAATGGAGATATGTTAATAGCTTTAAGCGCTTTAAAATTGAAAGCTCAAAAAAGACTAAAAAATAATACAGTGGTTGTAACAGTGATGAGTAACCTGGGTTTAGAAGAATTTCTAAAGAAAAATGAAATAAAGATTTTACGCACACAAGTAGGAGATAAATATGTTTTAGAAAAGATGTTGGAAAAAGACTCTGTTCTGGGCGGAGAACAATCCGGACATATAATATTCTTAGATAGATCAACAACGGGAGATGGAATAATAACAGCTTTAGAAAGTATAGAAACATTAGAATTTTTATCAAAACCTTTAGAAGTTTTAATAAATGAAATACCTAAGTACCCTCAACAGCTTGAAAACATAACGGTTAAAGATAAGATAAAAATAATCGAAGATGATAGAGTAAAAAAACTAACAATGAAATACCAAACTTTTGAAAATTTTCGAATAGTTGTTAGGCCCTCTGGAACTGAACATAAGATAAGAATCATGACTGAAGGTTCTGACGAGAAGATAATAGAAAGTTGTACTAAAGAATTTAGAAATTTGATACAAAGCATTGATAACGAATCATAGAAAAATAAAAAGCGGGGTTCGAAAAAAAAATGATATGTTACCTCCAAAGTAGACACGTAATTAATAAAAATTACAAAACTACTTTGGAGGTTTAATTCCCCTTTTTGAAGGGGTGGCTGTGACGGTTACTGTCACAGACGGGGTAGTTGCTTTTGAATTGGATTTTCAATTTGCTAAAAGCAAATTAAAGAGTGACTACCCCGTCTGCAGCATAAAACGCTGCATCCACCCCTTCGAGGAAGGGGAATTAACCCGATTTTATAACGAAGATAGATTCCAGAAAAAAATTGGATGCCTGACTCCTGTTGAGTTCAGAAACCAAGCATCCAGTTGCATATAGTTTTTTATTAATTTTTGTGTCTACTTGACATGGGGCAGTTCAAAATATACCCCGTTTTTTTAATATAAAATGATCCATATCTTCATCTGTAAAAAAATTGAACTACATACCTTACATTACTTCTATAAACAATTAAAGCAACATAGCTGTTTTTCTCTACAGAAGAAGCAACCCTTATCCAATCTTCTACATTATTTATATCATGATATACACCATTAACTGCAATTTCAGATATAACATCTCCTGCTCTAACTCCAAGAGCGTAGGTATTATCCTTTACTTCCTCAACTAGAACTCCATTAATACTACTTCTAATATTATATTTCTGGCGATCTTCAGAAGTTATATCTCTTACTACAAGACCAAAATATGTTTCTACTACATCAACAACTCTACTACCAAGTGTAACCTCAAAGATTATTTTTTCACCAAATCTATCTACGACTATTTCCACTTTTGCTCCTGAAGGATAAGTTGCAATCAAAGAAGATAAATCATTTGCGCTTTCAATCTCTTTCCCGTCGACTTCAACAATAACATCATTTGCTTTTATACCTGCTTTTTCAGCGGCTCCTCCTGCAACAACGTCACTTATGTATGCACCTTCATCTACTTTCAATCCTAAAGATTTTTTAAGTTCTTCAGTGATATCGTCGATATAAACACCCAAATAAGCTCTATCAAAAGCTCCTGTTTCCATCACTGTATTGGCAAATCTTTTTGCGATATTGATAGGAATGGCAAATCCTATATTAACACTTCCTAGTTGCGGATCTACTGCTATAGCGGTGTTGATTCCTATTACTTCTCCATGTATATTCAGCAAAGGTCCTCCGCTGTTACCAGGATTAATTGTAGCATCTGTTTGAATTAATCCAACATAGTTTCCATTTCCGCCCGGTTTTTGAATACTTCTATTCGTAGCACTAATTACCCCGCTTGTAACTGTATTTTGTAACCCTAAAGGGTTACCTATAGCTATTGCATCTTCTCCAATTTTTATCTTATCAGAATCTCCCAATGACAAGGTAGGGAGACCTTCATCATTCTCTATTTTTATTATAGCAAGGTCTAAATCCGAATCTCCTCCGATGATTTCTGCATCGAATTTTTTCCCACTAGACATTGTTACAGTTATCTTTTTCGCATTTTCTATTACATGGTAATTTGTCAGTATATACCCTCTTTCATCAAAAATAAAGCCCGATCCAACTCCTCTCGTTTGATATTCCGGAATCTGTTGGCCAAAAAAACGTTCAAAAAAATCTCTTATATATGGATCAATTTGAATAGGAGCCGATCTAACGGACTCTATATTTACAACCGCTGGCGCTGCAACCTCAACTACTTTTACTATAGGGCTTTCATACCCCTCATTAACAAGAGCAAATGAGCTAATAGACAATAAAAATATTGCTAAAACCAACACTAAAGATTTCTTCATTTTAACACCTCCAAAAAAATATTTAATCGATACAATTATACCAATCGTTCTTAAAAGAAACTTAAAAGGTCGTATTAACTTATATCTATTTGATTATCTTCCTACTTCCAGGCTTAATTAACTCAATTCCTTGTGCACATAATGGGCATTCTTCCTTTTGATAAGTATTTGTTTCTATAGAGATTAAACTAACTATCTTAAAATTATTTAAAAATTCTTTCTTAGATCTATTCACTATACAACCTATTGATGTAACTATTCCACCCAAATTATTAACTAATGAGAAAACCTCAAGAGTTGATTTCCCAGTTGTTATTACATCTTCAACAATTAAGATTTTATCTCCCTCTTTTATTTTCTGACCACGTCTTAAATTCATTTCACCTTTTTCATCTCTTTCTGTGAACAAAAAAGGCGTCTTCAAAGCTCTAGCAACTTCATAACCTATGAGGATACCTCCCATTGCAGGAGAGACAACACAATCAATATTTTCATTTAAGTTTTTAGCTATTAAATTGCCGAAAAGTTCGGTATATTTTGGAAATCTAAGTACCTTTGCACATTGAATATAAGTATCAGAGTGTAATCCAGAGGATAATAAAAAATGACCTTTTAAAAAGGCTCCTGTATCTTTTAATATTCTAATTATTTCAGAATCATCATCCATAGAAATTTTTGACATATACAATTCCCCTCCGATTAGAATAAGTAAAAAAATATATTACTTTAAAAACGTAATAATTTTTTTAAGAAAGATATCTCTATTATACAAACATTCAAACAACTCATGTTTCCCTTTTGGAAAAGAAATGATATCAATATTTGGATTACTTATATTTTTATAGGCCTTAGCATTTATAACTTTATCTTCCTCACCGTACAATAGTAAAGAAGGAGTGCTTATCTTATTAATCTCTCTTAATGCAATTTCCGCTTCTTCAAACATTTGACGAGTTGTTTCAACGGTTATCCTATCGTGTACAAGGGGATCATTTATATACATATCCCTACTTTTTTCATTTGTTGATAAATCATTAGGGTTGATTCTATTTGAAAAAGATAGCTTTGGAAAAAAGGAGAATAGAGCCAACAACCAATCAGCTTGCCTTATGTCTCCCAAGGCAGGGGAAGAAAGAACTAATTTTCGAGGTTTTTTATCGGTCAGTTCTGTGAATCTTGAGGCTATAAGCCCTCCCAATGAATGCCCAAACAGGAAGTAATCTTCACTAACATACTCCTCTAGAAAAGAATAAATTTCGTAGAAGTTTTCTATATCTCCACGTTTTCCTGAAGAATATCCATGACCTGGAAGATCAAAAGTGTATACACCAAATCCGTTATTATTTAAGAATTTGATAAAATTCTTGTATCTTCCTGAATATTCGCCTAATCCATGTATTAAATATATTTTTTTAAAATCATTAGAATTAGGTAAAAAATATCTGTGATATATATTCATAACAATAATTATATCATATTCTACAAAGCTTTTTGATTCTCAATCGCTTCCATTATCTCCCCGTTAGTTTTATTCTTTCTTAATAAACTAAGAATGAATTCTAGGGCCTCTTTTGGTGACATATCATTTATGAACTTTCTTAATATTATTGTGGCTCTCATCTCATCTTCATCATATAACAATTCTTCTTTTCTAGTACCAGATAATTTAAGGTTAATCGCAGGAAAGATCCTATCGTTAGATATTTCTCTAGAAAGTATTAATTCCATATTACCTGTACCTTTGAACTCTTCAAAAATCACTTCATCCATCTTAGAACCTGTTTCAACCAACGCTGTTGCTAAGATAGTGAGACTTCCACCTTCTCTTATTTTTCTAGCTGCTCCAAAAAACTTCTTAGGAAAAATTATTGCAGCTGGATCAAGGCCCCCACTAAGTAACTTCCCACTAGAAGGAACGTAAAGATTATATTCTCTAGCGAACCTTGTTAAACTATCTACCAAAACAACCACATCGTGACCAAACTCTACCAATCTCTTAAAATGGTCTAAAGCCATTTCAGTAATCTTAATCTGATTTTGGGGATCCATATCAAAAGGTGCTGCAATAACGTTAGCATCTACTGTATCTCTAATATCTGTAACTTCTTCAGGTCTTTCATCTACTAGAAGTATGTATCTTCTAGTTTCTGGATAATTTTCAGCAATTGAGTTAGCGATATCTTTTATTAGGGTGGTCTTTCCGGCCTTTGGAGGGGCCACTATCAATCCTCTCTGCCCGAAGCCGATTGGGGAAAATAAATCTATTATACGAGAGCTGAATGGTGCATTTTTATGTTCAAGAAGCATTCTTTTTTTTGGATACTCTGGAGTTAGGTTTTCAAAGGAAATTCTGTCTCTGGCCTTTTGTGGTGGTAAAGCATTAACAGCTTCTATTCTTAAAAGTGCAAAAAACCTTTCTCCTTCTTTCGGTGGTCTAACCTGACCTGCAATAATATCTCCTGTGAAGAGGTTAAACTTTCTTATCTGTGATTGAGAAACATAAACGTCATCCGTTCCAGATAATAAGGAGTTATCAATGCTTCTTAGAAATCCGAACCCGTCAGGTAGAACTTCTAATATTCCTTCATAGAAAAAATAACCAATGGATTCAGTTTGTTTTCTTAATACTGCAAATTTTAGCTCATTTTTTGTCATCTTTGAGTAATTATTTACCTCTAATTTACGGGCAATTTCGTAAAGTTCTTTTCTGGTCATTTCATTCAACTTTGCCATATCTATTTCAACAGCTTGTATATTATCTTTACTGATTTTTTTTACAGTAGTACCATTTGAATTTTCTTCCATAAAATCCCTCCTAATTTCTGTTTGAAAAGACAAAATTAATTGCTTAATCTTCTGAATTCTATTAAATTACAAAGCCTTCAATTGAATATTATTAATTTTTTTCCTTCATTGAGAATTATTTATAAAGATAAATACGAGGAAGTAAATAAAAATCTTACTCCAAAAATGAATAAAAGTCTAAAAAGAAATATAAATTACATACGCGGAATTATTACTGAAGCTCCTTAAGTAGAAAACACCTCGGTATTAGCAGAATCAAATTCGATTTCATTCCCAGCTTTATCCAAAACAACCTCACCTTCAAAATCTTCTTTCAAAGCGTATTGTAAAGAAATCAAGCCTATCTTCAATTGCTCAGAATCAGGTTCTTTGGTGGTGATTTTTTGAAGCATCATTCCAGGATAAGCTAATACTTTTCCAATCTTTGTGTTTATAATTTTTGCTGTAATTCTTTGAAATTCGTAAGCTAAGCCAGCTACTAAAGGTAAAAGTATTATTCTTGATAGTACTTTCTCTAACATAGAATTAAATCCCAAACCTCCCGTTATAGCAAAAACTACAATTGATGCAAAAACTGTTATGATTAAAAAACTTGTTCCACATCTTGGGTGCAAAGTTGTATACTTCTTCGCATATTTTTCTTCTAGCGGTTCTCCATTTTCATAAGTATAAACGCTTTTATGTTCTGCTCCATGATATTGGAATACCCTTTTTATATCTTTCATAAAAGATATACCCCAAATGTAGGCAACAACTAAAAATGCCCTAATAAAACCTTCAATAAATGCAAACCAAAATTCAGATGTGATATTAAAAGGTTTTGTCGCATAAACAGGCAAAACACCAAAACCTAAAGTTGCAACAACTACAGCTATTAATATAGCAATAACCATATCTTTTGTTGTTAACTCTTCATCTTCTTCGCCAGACATCTTTGCAGAGTATGATAAAGCCTGCATCCCAGTTATCATTGCGTGTAACAGAACAAAAAAACCTCTTATTAGGGGAATCTTTTCCCAAATACCCCATGATTTATCTTTAAGACTTTTTATAGATATATTTCCGTCTTTTCTCTTAACCGCAACAACGGTATTTACACCTTTCATCATAACTCCTTCTATAACTGCTTGTCCACCTACTGTCTTAGGTTTTTCTTTCATCGAGTTTAATCCTCCTTAAAATTTCCTCGGCTACTCCCTCTTCTGTAACTAAATAATAAAATCTTAAAGCTTCTCTATCTATTCCGTTTTCTTTATCAAGTAATATAGAAGCTTTTCTTCTTAGCTCATATCTTTTAGTATTTTCCATTCTGGATATATCTTTTATTATACCAAAAAACTGCGTGTTTGTTAGACACGCTTTCACTATCTCGTCTAAAGATTTTTCATTTTGTTGCATTTTACCTACTGTTGCTCTGAATATTTTTCTGGGTTTATTCCCTCAGAAACTTTTGCTACAACTTTAAACTTAATACCTGTTCTTTTTTCAGATCCAACTTCTACTTCTACGAAACCCGGAATAACATAAATTTCTTTTTCTTTCGCTTCTATAAATCTTTTTGCGATAGCAATAGCCTTTACCGCTTGGTTAACTGCTCCTGCTCCTATAGCTTGTAACTCCACCTCATCAGTTTTAGAAAGAACACCTGCAATAGCTCCTGCAACCTTGTTTGGGGCCGATGAATGACTTACCTTCAACACTTCCATGTCTTAGATCCTCCTTTTTGGATAAGGCTATTATATATGCTATTTTATCACAAATATGAAATAAGTCAAAAGAAATAATTGAAAAAAGATTAACCGCGTGATATAATTATATAAAAGTAAATATTTGTTGCATTATTTCAAGGGAAAACGGTGAAAATCCGTTACGGTCGCGCCACCGTGATCGGGGACGAAACTTACAAAATACCACTGGAAAATCCGGGAAGGTGTAAGGAGTAGAATGATCCGAGAGTCGGGAGACCTGAATAATGCAAGGGTTTCTATCTCTTCGCGCCAAAGAGATAGAGAAAATTGTTTTTATGGCGCCAATAAAATTTAAGGAGGCCATTTTGATGAAAAAGGTTTTTTTTATGGTTTTTGTGTTAATGTTTGCAACATTATCTCTTTCGCAACTTGCTTTGGTAGATGACTTAGGAAGACTCATAACTTTTGAAAAAGATGTCGAACGTGTAGTTTCTGCGGCTCCTACCGTTTCAGACTATATCAAACATTTAGGTTTAGAAGAAAAAGTTGTAGGTGTAACAGATTGGGACACCAACATACAAAGTGAAAAAATAGGTAATCTAGTTCCGTTAAACATCGAAAAGATAATATCTCTAAATCCTGATTTGGTTTTTTTAAGCGGTGGATTTCAGGAACCTGAGGTAAGTAGGCTTGAAAAATTCAATATCAAATCTTTTGTTATCAATCCGGTGAACTTTAACGATATATATAGAGACCTTGTATTAATTGGAACAATTTTAGGGGAAAGTCAAAAGGCCGAAAAACTTTCCAATGAATTAAGACAAAAAGTTTTAAATATAGCAAAAGAATCTTTTACATGGACGAACAAACCAACGGTTTTATACCTTATGGTTCAAAATAACGTAGCAGAAATATGGACTCCTGGAACAGGTTCGTATATAAACGAATTGATATCGTACGCTGGAGGTGTTAATTTAGCTGCTCCATACTCTGGTAACAATGGTTTCTTACAAGTTGGCCCAGAGTTTGTTGTTTCTCAAGATCCAGATATAATTATCGTTGATTCGTACTATGAGGGTGATGAGTTAGCAAAAAACACTATAATAAATGCTCCACAATTTAAAAATCTTAAAGCAGTCAAACAAGGGAAAATAGTAATGGTTGATGGAAATAAAATCTCTCAGGCATCTCCATCTCTAATAGATGTGTTGGAACAGTTATATCAATATTTCAGGGATAATAAATGAAAATCAAGCAAAAACGAGTAGAGTTACCAGCTGTTACTATTTTCTTTATTTCCAGTATTTTTTTAATAATGTTATACACCTCATTTGGAAGTGTAAAAATCCCATTAAATG
This sequence comes from Petrotoga sp. 9PW.55.5.1, assembly GCF_003265365.1. Taxonomy (NCBI): domain Bacteria; kingdom Thermotogati; phylum Thermotogota; class Thermotogae; order Petrotogales; family Petrotogaceae; genus Petrotoga; species Petrotoga sp. 9PW.55.5.1. Next base: position 26,804 of record NZ_AUPM01000001.1, read on the forward strand.
AAGTCTTTAGAACGCTTATAGGGCAAAATACTAATGAAATTTACAACAATCTAATCTTAAATATTCGCCTTCCTAGAGTTGTAGGAAGCTTTCTTGTAGGTAGCATATTAGCAATTTCAGGAAATGTTTTACAATTGGTAGTTCAAAACCCTTTGGCTGATCCATACATTCTTGGGATTTCGTCAGGTGCTAGTTTTGGTGCTGTGTTTTATACAGCATTAAGCGGAATATATGGGATCTCTATTTTCTTAGGATTAGAAAGTTTCGCTTTCTTTTTTGGAATATTATCGACTTTCATTGTATTGATATTAGCAAGACAGGGTAAAAAAATCCCTGTCTTGTCGCTTATTTTAAGTGGTGTAATAATAAGTTTTTTATTCAATTCTTTTACAACTCTTTTTACAGTGATGTATTGGAGGAACCTAATTCACGTAAATATGTGGCTCATGGGAAGCACGGGAGATCTTATATGGAAAGATAGCTTTGAACTTTTATTTGTAGTAATCTTACAATTTGTATTAGTCTTATTATTTTCAAAACAGTTGAACGTTTTGTCAATGGGAGACGAAATGGCAATATATTCTGGTATTAATCCTGATAGACTAAAACTATTGTTGATTGTAATAAACGTTTTTGCTGTATCTTTTACCGTTTCACAAGTAGGGGTTATAGGCTTTGTTGGACTTATTATTCCCCATATAGTAAGGATTATAAAAGGCCCATATTCGTTTGTTTCAAATTTATATTCCCTCTTTATAGGAGGTATGTTTCTCATGACTGCAGATTTTATTTCACGAACTATATTTGCCCCATCAGAACTTCCAATAGGGGTCGTAACTTCAATTGTCGGAGCCCCTATATTTATCTATGTTATGAGGAGAAAAGAGAAAATATGATAGAATTTAAAAATGTGAAATTCACGTATGGTAACCATTTTTTACTATCGATAGAAAAATTAAATATAAACAAAGGCGATATAGTATCTATTATTGGACCAAACGGTGCGGGTAAAAGTACAGTTATTAAAATTTTAGGGGGTATTTTAAAACATTATACTGGTAATATATATATAGATAAAAAAGAACTAAATCATTACTCTGTAAAAGAACTATCAAAAAAAATTTCAGTAGTTCCACAAGAATTCAATACCTCTTTTGATTATGATTTAGAAAGTATAGTTTCCACCTCAAGGATTCCATTTTCAAAAAGGATAAGTTTTTTTGAAAGTAATCATGACAAAAAAATTATTGAAAACGCTTTAAAAACAGTTGGATTATTGGATTACAAAAGCAAACCTTTTTCTTCACTCTCCGGGGGAGAAAAACAAAAAGTTATGATAGCAAGGGCAATAGCTCAACAGACTCCTATACTCCTCTTAGACGAGTTTTCATCGCAACTTGATCCAGGATACACTCAAAATCTTCTAAAATTAGTAAAATCTATGGTAGTTAAAGAAAAGAAAACGGTGATTTCTGTATTCCATGATATTAATAAAGCAGCTATATTTTCTGATAAAATAATTATTATGAAAGAAGGAAAAGTAAGGTACACAGGCACACCCGAGCAACTTTTCAACGAGTCTGTAATGAAAGAAATCTTTGCCATGGATGCTTATGTAATCATACACCCTTTAAAAAAAGTTCCTCAAATATTATTCAAATAGGATAAATACATATGGCGAATATTGATGTAATAGGTGGAATCTTTTTAGATGTATACATCATTCAAAAAGATAATTTTCATAATTCAAATATCCTCATACTTCCAGGAGGATCAGGGTTAAATGTGGCGGTGGGTTTATCTCTATTGGGACATAATGTAAGACTTTTTGGAAACATTGGTAATGATTTGGCGGGTGAAATTATCCTGCAAAAGTTGAATTTATATAAAGTCAACACTAACTTTATACAAAAAAATAAAACAAATACTTCAAGCTTTATAACTTTCAACGAAAAACCTATAGCTGTTGACAGGCAAACAAACGATCTATCTATTGAATTCCCCAAAAGAAGAAGTGATTATTTATTCATTACAACAGAAGTAAATCCAAATATAATAAATAGCAATATTTACCAAAATTATAAAAAAGTTTTTTTTGATATAGGGCCAAGACCGAGTATAATTACTATGAAATTTGACAATGTTTTATATATAGGAAATTACTCTGAAAGTAAGAAATTCATATACGATTGTGATATTGTTAAATTAGGGGAAAAAGGAGCGCGATGGGGAAGAATAATAGTAAAATCAAATGGTATTAAAGCTTTGTACCAAACAGGTATGGGAGATGTTTTTGATACTGTAATAATAAATGAATTGTTAGAAAATAGTTCCAAAGAAAAAAGCCTTGAAAAATCGGTTAATATGGCTCAAAGGGAAAGTAACATTTTAGGAGCACTCAATAAAATTATCGACATAACCAATACTTTGAAAGATTAACTTTTCTGATATAATTTTTCTTTTCTTTTCCCGTATTCGAGAACGTCTTTCAAAGAAATATCTTCTAATTCCCTAAATATAGCTTTTTCAATTCTCTCCCACACGAAATCTACCGAACAATTCTCTTGATTAGCACACTTTCCCTGAGAAATACAATCGTAGGAATTTAAAGGCACTTCTAATACTTTAACTACTTCTGAAAGCTTTATTTCTTCTGGTTTTTTTGTAAGAAAAAAACCTCCAAATTTTCCCTTTTCTGAATCAATAATACCTGTCTTTTTTAAATCTGCGAATATTTTTGCTAAAAACTCCTGAGGAACGCCTGCACTCTCTGATATTTGAGCAATAGAAAATACCTTTTTATTTTCTTCTCTTGATTGTTCTTGCCTTTTACCAAGCTCATACAAACCCCTAATAGCATAACAGCTTTTTATAGTTAAAGACATATAATTACCTACCTTTTTTAAAATAAACTTCAGTTAAAGGGCGGTCATCATTCATTATAATATTCAAAACATTTCCAAACTTGAATTTACAAAACTGTTGGAATCTTGCTTTGCATATGGCACCACATCAAACAAATCCTTATTAAAACAAAACTCAAGATCTTCTTTCAAACCTAATTCTTTTAACTTCTTAGCATGATCAGAATTTTTAACAACACTTAAACTGTATTTTGATATTTGCAAAGCAGCTTTTGCACCATCGTTTAATTCGTAATCTTCATTTTGTTTTATAAACTCATCAACAAATAAACCACTTAAATAAGCATCTTCTAAAGAAACCATTCCATTACTTCCAGAACAAATTAATCCTATATTTTGATAATTTTTTCTTTTCAAAAAGTTAACAACCGCTGAAAAATTTAACATGGAAAGAGCAAGGATATTCCCGACTTTATTAGCTTCTTTCATTGCTTTTGTTCCATTAGTTGTTGTTAAAACTAAAGACTTGTTTCTTAAACTTACACAATTGTTCAAAAATTCCACAGGGGAATTCCCAAAATCAAAACCTTCTATCTTCAAAGCCCTTCTTTCGCCGGCTAATAAATATCCCATGATTTTTAAATCTCTAGCAACATCTATGCTATCAGTTATATAAACTTCTTTTGCTCCACAATGTATCATTGCACATATGCTTGAAGTAGCCCTTAAAAGATCTATCAGGACGTATATTTGATGTTTCTTTATATTTTCATTCGGAAGTAGATATACATTTATACTTTTTTCAAAAATTTTCTCTTCTATTTCAATCTATCTCCTTTTCTTCTGGGGTTAAATAAGTTCTTAGCCCATAATATTCTAAATGCCAAGTTTCGTTTAATGAAGCCAATATATATTTATAATTTCCTTCATAAACAACATGTGAAACAGATGTGTTATCTACCCTAAAGGAGGTATGTTGATTTAGAGGGATATTGAGTATCCATGAAATTATAGTTCTTATTGCAAGCCCATGGGCAACTACAATAATCTTATCACCCATCTTATGTTTTTTCACTATTCTTTTAAGAGCGTTAACGGCTCTTCTTTGAACATCTCCCAAAGCTTCTACACCGTCAACCATTGCCCAGATATCTTTATGCCAATATTCCAACTCTTCTTTATAATTCAAAAGTATTTCATCCAACTTTTTACCATCCCATGTTCCTATATTACACTCATTCAAATCAGGATCTTTTTCAATACTCAGATTATGATATTGATTAATTATTTCAGCTGTTCTTACAGCTCGTTTTAATACAGAAGAATATATTCCGTCTACCTCAACATTTTTAAACCTTTCGGATGTAGCTTGGGCTTGACTTACACCTTCTTCATCAAGTTCTACATCTCGTTGGCCTTGCCAAATACCTTCTTTATTCCATTTTGTTGTTCCATGCCTAACTAAGTATATATCCAAAACAGCGACACCTCCATTTATTCCCATTCTATTGTAGCTGGCGGTTTAGAAGTTATATCATACACAACTCTAGTAATCTCTTCAACCTGGTTTGTAATTCTACTTGAAGCTAAATCCAACACTTCAAAAGGAATCTTAGACCAATCAGCCGTCATTCCTTCTACACTATCTACTGCCCTCAAAGAAACTGTGTAACCATAACTCCTTTGGTCTCCAACGACTCCGACTGTTTTTACAGGTGTCAAAACCGCGAAGGCTTGCCAAACTTTTTCGTACCACCCTGTTTCTTTCAAGGTTTGAATAAAAATATTATCTACCTTTTTCAAAATTTTCAATTTGTCTTTAGTAATCTCACCAATTATCCTTATTGCTAACCCCGGACCTGGAAAAGGATGCCTGTACAAAATTTCTCTAGGTAAACCCAAAATCTCACCAACACTTCTAACCTCATCTTTGAAAAGATCTTTCAAAGGTTCAACTATATTTAACTCTATATGTTCAGGAAGTCCTCCTACATTATGGTGACTTTTTATCTTAAAAGTTTTTTTACCCGATTTAGCGCTTTCTATAACATCCGAATATATAGTTCCTTGTATTAGAAACTCACAATCTTTCTCTTTTCTTGCTTCCTCTTCAAAAACCCTTATAAAATTTTCCCCTATAATCTTTCTCTTTGTTTCTGGATCAGTAACGCCTTCCAATTTTTCTAGGAATCTATCTTCTGCATTTATAGTTGTCAAATTTAATCCGATATAATCTCTAAACGTACTTTCAACTTCTTTAACTTCGTTCAATCTTAAAAGACCATGATTTACAAATATAGCTTTTAAATTATCACCTATTGCCTTATGAGTTAGTACAGCTGCAACAGAAGAATCCACACCTCCAGATAATGCAATAATAGCTTTTTTATCTCTTATTTTTTCTTTAATCTCTTTTATTTTCTTTTCAACAAAGTTAATTAAAGTCCACGAGGTTTTTAAATCGCAAATATCAACAGCAAAGTTCTTTAAAATATCTATCCCAAATTCTGTATGCCTTACTTCCGGATGAAACTGTATAGCGTATATTTTTCTTATCTTATCTTCAAAAGAAGAAATTATATTATTCACGGTAAGAGAGGTAACAATAAAACCTTTTGGAACTTTAGTAACCACATCTTTGTGACTCATCCAAGCGATGAACTCTTTCTCAAAATTTTGAAATAATAAAGATCTCTCAACTACATTTATTTTAGTCTTTCCATACTCAGCATTTTCGGTTTTGCCTACTTCACCACCTAATTTTTTTGCGATAAGTTGCATACCATAACATATACCCAAAATAGGTATTTTAGAATTTAAAATAACATCAGAAATATCAGGGGCCTCTTCTGAGTATACACTGTCAGGACCTCCTGATAAAATTATCCCTTTTACATTTTCTAATGAAAATTCATCATCGTATTGAACTACCTCAGAATAAACTCCTAAATCTCTAATCCTTTTAGCAAGAAGCTGAGTGTACTGAGAGCCATAATCTATTACGAGAATTTTATCCATTCATAAACCTCCACTACAAATTATCAAAAATAATAACCTGATTCTTTTTGTCAGGTTCATATGAAGCAAATTCTTTATTTTTAAAAAGCAAAGAATAGATATTACTTGCTAAAAAATCGTATTCAATCTGGCTTAAATATATCTCGGGAATACTCTGATATTTCTTTTTTGATGACAACATTTCATCACTCAATTTATTATATATCCTTTTATACCGTGATGGAGTAGTTATAATTGGATAAGAACTAACTCTCTTAATCTCATTTAGCAACTCTTGACCTTTTTTTGTAAAACCCAAAACACGTAAATATTGGGGACCATACCTATTATATAACTTAACCTGCTCTTCTTTCAAATCGAAAAAAATCTTTAAAAGTGTTCTCTTTACTCTTGTTAATGTAAAACGTTTTGTCTTGACACATTCAATCAATTCTGTTAAAGTAGCATTTCTCTTAGAACAATCTATAAACCTTCTTTCTAATCCCTCTTTAACCCCATCAATTTTCAAAAGATCTTCTTTTTTCAGCATCCTTAATTTCGCAAGTATCATCTCTCGCATACTTTCAAAAAAAATTGGAGATTTACCTAGATCAATCTCTCGCATTAATATCTCATAAGATAATTTTGGAACAGATTGTTCGACTCTATTAATATCATTATTTTTTATTAAATTTCTAATAGCTGTAGCGCTTGAAATTTCACCAGTAAATTCACTTTGATTATATTTAGCTTTAACTCTTTTAATCACATGAGGTTCTATATCCGATTTATACAACTTCAAACTATTCAAGTATTCTAAACCCAAAATATCGTTAGATTGCTCTAATACACTTACTATATCCTGAGCATAATTAAATGGTTGAAAATATTCATTTAAAGCATATTTCCTTGCATTTGGGAATGAAAGACCTTCTTTTAGGTACTTATTAAGCAATTTTTTAAAAGGTTTGGGTTGGTTAATTAAGACTTCTGACACCTTATTTAAACCATCTAAATCCTTAGACTCACTGCCAAAAACAACATCAGTGACAACATTTGTTCTTTCTAAAACTCCTATGGAACCCTTAGCAAAGCCGCCGGCATCTTGAATGCTATAAACAAAAGGTAATTCAAAAACTACATCTATACCCATCTTAACTGCAATTTCGGCACGCGAAAATTTATCCAAAATAGCAGGCTCTCCTCTTTGAACAAAGTTACCACTCATAACAGCGATAGTATAATCTGGAGCAATTAAAGCCTTAGCTTCATTTAAATGATGTAAATGACCGTTATGAAAAGGATTATATTCTACAACTACCCCTAAAACCCTCAAAAATCCCCCTCTCTAATATCATACAAATTTAACCCTTACTCTTAATTATACCAAATTTTGAATTTTAAAATAAAGATGCGGAATTTTATTTTAATTCCCCTTCTTCG
>NZ_AUPM01000002.1 GCF_003265365.1 Petrotoga sp. 9PW.55.5.1
GAGTTTTAAGATGTAAGAGCAAGAACATTTTATTCTAAAAACTATTAAAAGGGGTGAGAAGTATGAAAAAGTTTTTAGGTATGTTTCTTTTGGTATTATTTGTAGTTTCTTCGTTTGCAGAAGTGGGTGTAACAGATGACAAGATTTTAGTTGGAACATTTCAAGCTATGTCAGGTCCAGTAGCAGGGATTGGTAGACCTATGGCACAAGGTATGCAGGCATATTTTAATTACATCAATGAAAACGGTGGAATCTATGGTAGAGAAATTGAATTAATAGTGGCAGACGATCAATTTAATCCAGCTAAAACCGTAGTTGAAGTTAGAAGAATGGTTGAACAAGATGGTGTTTTCGCAATAGTTGGTGGACTTGGAACACCAGGTATTTTAGCTGTACAGGATTATTTAAATAACAACAAAGTCCCATTTGTTTATCAAGGTGGAGGATCCATTGAGTTTAGCTTGCCTCCGAAAAAATATATTTTCCCAGTACAACCAAACTATATAGTTGAAGGAAATATTGTTATAAATTACTTGGTTGAACAGGGTCACGAGAGAATAGCAATAGTTTATAGAAATGCTGAGGATGGCCAAGAATTTAGTGAATCTGCTGTAGGGACATTAAAATCTTTAGGGATGGAACCAGTTGCAAACATAGCAGTTGATCCTTTTAAAAGCGATTTTACACCTGAAGTTACGAGATTGTTGTCTGCTAAGCCCGATGCTGTAGCTGTTATGCTTTTCTTGCCACAATCCGTAGGTTTTGTAAGACAAGCTAAACAGTATGGCATGACTGATCAAAGATACCTTTTAACTTATTCAAATGCTGATGAAACTTATTTACAATTAGCTGGTGAAGCAGGAGATGGCGTAGAAGTTATGGCATGGGTAGCTGTTGATTTTACAAATCCACAAGAACCAGCTATTCAAATTTATCAAAAATACTATAACCAAATTCCAAATGCATATGCAATTGCAGGTATGATAGCTGCTGAGGTTTTTGTAGAAGGAGTTAAAAGAGCCGGTCCAGATTTAACAAGAGAGAAATTAGTAGAAGCTTTAGAAACCTTGGACAACTGGAAAGGAAATTATATAACTCTTGGTGACGAAAATCACGGTCTAACTTACAAGCCTGTATCTCAAGGGTTCGATTCAAGAATGGGAATGACTTCTATGTACGTTTTAAAATCTGTACTAACAGAATATGGTTTAGTTTGGGATTTTGCAAGTAATTGGATGAATTATTCTGTTGAAACTTTGCTTGATGTTCTATGAAAATTTCAAAGTCGGGGAGGTAAACCTCCCCCATTTTTTAAAAGATGTTGAAACTATTGTGAGGTGAATTTATGCTCGAGATAAATGATGTTACTGTTTCTTTTGGTGGATTAAAGGCCGTTAATAATTTTTCAATGAGTGTGAAACCAGGGGAAATTCATTCCTTAATAGGCCCTAATGGGGCTGGAAAAACTACTTTATTTAATACAGTAACAAGGATTATTGAACCACAGAATGGGAAGATTGAATTCAAAGGAGAAAATCTTTTGAGTTTGAATGCAAACGATGTTATTTATAAAGGAATATCTAGAACTTTTCAGAATTTACAGTTGTTTCAAGCAATGAACGTTTTTGATAATATTTATTCTGGGATAATTTATTTATATAATAAATCTATATTTTCTATACTTTCAAAGTCTCGAAAGAATTATGAAGAGGAAGCAAGAGAGAGGGTCTTAGAAATAGCAGAAATTTTTGAAATTAAAAACAGATTAGCTTCCTTTCCCGCCCAACTTCCTTACGGGATACTTAAAAGAGTTGAATTAGCCCGTGCAATAGCCTCTGATCCAGAGTTACTATTATTAGACGAACCGGCAGCAGGATTGAACAATTATGAAACTGAAGAAATTATAGATATTATAAAAATGGTCAATGAAAAAGGCAAAACAATATTACTGGTCGAACACGATATGAACGTAGTGATGAACGTTTCAAATATTATTACAGTCATGAATTTTGGTCAAAAGATCGCAGAAGGTGTCCCTGAAGAAATCTCAAAAAACGAAGAAGTTATAAAAGTATATTTGGGGGAAGAAGAAAATGCTTGAAGTCGAAAATCTAGAAGTTAATTATGGACATGTAAAAGCAGTTAAAGGAATTTCTTTTAAGGTGAATAAAGGTGAAATAGTTTCGATTTTAGGTTCGAATGGTGCGGGCAAAACATCGACTTTATTTGGGGTATTAAATATTGTTAAATCAAAAGGAAAAGTTTTTTTTAAAGGGGAAGATATCAGTAACAAAAGCACAGTTTATAAAGTTAAAAAAGGTATGATTCTTTGTCCTGAAAACAGGCGTATTTTTTCAGGGCTTACAGTTGAAGAAAATTTGAAGATGGGAAATTATATGAGAGGAAATTATAATAAGAATTCTGAATTTGTGTTTGAACTTTTTCCAATTCTAAATGAAAGAAAGAAGCAAAAAGCAGGTTCTCTTTCGGGTGGCGAACAACAAATGTTAGCTGTAGGAAGAGCCTTGATGGCTGATCCAGAAATACTTATGTTAGACGAACCTTCTTTAGGATTAGCACCAATTATAATAGATCAGATTTATAAAGTATTATTGACACTAAAAGAAAACGGTATTCCGATATTGCTTGTAGAACAAAATGCTGTAAAATCCTTAAAAATAAGTAATAAAGCTTATATACTTGAAAATGGAAGAATTGTACACGAAGGAAACGCTCAAGAGATGTTAAAAGATGAAAAAGTTAAAAAAGCCTACTTAGGCATGTGAAAAGGAGGATCAAGTTGCAAATACTACAAAGTATAATTTCAGGTATTCCTCAGGGAGCTCTCTATGGTCTAACAGCGTTTGGTATAGTATTGATTTTTAGAACCGTGGGTGTTTTAAACTTTGCTCACGGTAATTCTGGTATGTTGGGAACCTATATGGGATTGACTTTTTATTTAATGACTAATAATTTGATTTTATCGTTATTAATTGGTGTAATATTTGGTTTTTTTGTAGGTTTAGTCATAGAAAGATTCTTGATGAGACCTATAAAACAATTATCTCACGGAGCTATGTTAATGGTTACTCTGGGACTTTTAATGGTAATTGAAGGTTTAGTAATGCTCATTTGGGGAACAGATTATTTCACCTTTCCAGAAATTGCATCGGGAACACCGTTTATTTTCTTTTTAGAAAATGGCGTTATTGTTCTTCCAAAAAACGACATATTTATTACTATCATTTCAGTTTCGATAATGCTTTTTTTGGCCATTTTTTTGAAATTTACAAAACTAGGCATAGCTATAAGGGCTCGATCACAAGATGAGGTGGGGGCTTTAACTACAGGTGTTGATATAAACAAAGTAGATGCAATTGTTTGGGGGATAGGAATTGCAACCGTTAGTTTGGTAGGTATGTTAGCAGCTCCTAAAACCTATATTCATCCAAATATGATGATAAATTTACAATTATACGGAGTAACTGCGGGTGTTCTTGGAGGTTTCTCAAGTTTATTTGGAGCTATTGTTGGAGGGCTTTTATTGGGAATAATTGAAAAACTTGTAGGTGTCTACATTTCCCCAGATTATCAATTATCTATCATTCTTATTCTGATAATTATTGTTTTGATAGTAAAACCATCAGGATTATTTGGTAATGAAGACAAGGGGAGAGTGTAAGAATGAAGACTGCTATTTATACATTAATAATAGGTGTAATTTTAGGATTGATTTTTATTCCCCAATCTTTTATGCTATTAGTATTTTCCAATATTATAATTATGGCTATCGCAGCCTTGGGTTTGAATGTAATCTTCGGATATACAGGACAAATATCTATAGGCCACGCTGCTTTTATGGCTATTGGCGCTTATACTTCAGCTTTTTTAACCTCAGCTTTCAATGTACCGATATTATTAAACTTTATCTTAGCCATGGTTTTTTCCGCTTTTTTTGGAATTGTTATTGCTTTACCTGCTTTAAGATTGAAGGGGTTTTATTTAGCTATTGCAACTATGGCATTTGGGATTGCTATTCAAGAAATCATTGCCTCATTATCAATTCTTGGTGGAAGAACTGGTATGAGAAATATTCCTCCAATAGTTGAATCTGAATTTGGAAAATTTATCATTAATTTGGTTATTTATTGTTTGCTTGTATATATTACTAGTGTAATAACAAAATCCCCTGTTGGTAAAAAATACAATATGGTAAGAGATAGCGAAACCGCTGCAACTGCTTTTGGAGTTAATATTCCTAGAGTAAAATTACAAGCTTTCATTATTAGTGCCATATATGGAGGAATAGCTGGCTTTCTTTATGCCCATACGATTGGATATATTGCTCCTGCAGATTTCGGCTTAAATGTTTCTTTAAATTTGTTAGCTATGGTCGTTATTGGAGGTTTTGCGTCACTTAATGGAGGTTTAATCGGTTCGATCTTAATTACTGGCATGCCATTTTTATTTTCTAGAATAAATTTCCCAATGACAATAATTGTAGGAGGATTACTGATTGTTTTTGTTTTATTCTTTCCTAGAGGCTTATCTTATGGTTTAAATATTTTATACTTAAATTATTTCGAAGTACCGTTAGTTTGGTTAATTAAAAAAATTCATAAAAACAAAAGAAAAGGCGGAAGTTATATTGATATTAATGGAAAAAAGATATACTACGAGGTATATGGAGAAGGTAAACCGATTTTAATGATACATGGAAATTATGCCTCACACAATTGGTTTGATAAAATTAAAAAGATAAATGGATATAGAATTTTTACACCAGATCTTCCGAACTTTTGCTATTCTGAAAAGATAGATAATATTAATATTGATGAATACGCAAATTTTATGAAAGAATTTATGGATAAAATAGGTATAGAAAAAACCATAGTAGTTGGACATTCTCTAGGTGGAGCAGTTGCAATGTCATTAGCTTTTAGATACCCAGAAAAAGTTGAAAAATTGATATTGGTGGATGCACCTTCATTGAAAGGATTAAAAACACCGGAAGAAAATTATTATGTTTTGAATCTTTTGAAAAGAAACAGAACACTTTTAAAAAATTCCTTAAGGGCTATGATGCCGTCTTTAAAAGACAAAAAGATATTAAACAAATTAACTAACGATGCTATTTTAATGAACCCAAAATGCTTTACAGAAAACGCTAGAGCTTTGGAAAATTATAACTATGAAGAAATTGCAAAAAACTTTAAAGGCGATACATTATTCATTTTGGGTAAAAAAGATACTCTTATTACAAAAAATATGGCAAATGAAGTAATTAAACATGTTAATGGAGAATTAAAAATAGTTCCTAATGTTGGGCATTCAATAATTTTGGAGGATCCTGAAGCTTTTATAAAAATATTTCAGGAGTATGTTCAAAGAAAATAAAAGCTTTAAAAGGAGAAGCTCATGGAAAAAACAAAAAACAAATCCTACATAAAATTATTAGAGGCAGCGAGAGATTTATTTTCTCAAAAATGGTATGAAACAGTATCAGTTGTTGAAATCTGTAGAAAAGCAAATTTATCAAATGGTGTTTTTTATAGATATTTTAAGAATAAAGAAGAAATATTTCTAAAGATATTAAACGAAATAGTTGTATATTATGAAAATGGTTTTTCAACGATTTACGGGAAAAATATTGATGAAAGGATGGATAAGTTCTTAGAAACAATCGTCAAATCCGGGGTTGGAGATTATAAAAAGGATGTTGTAATATATAGAGAAGGTCAATATAGATACCGCCAATACGAAGAGCACTTGAGGAATTTGTACGCAAAGGGAATATCAAATGTTTTTTTAAGGGAAACCACTCCTGCTGAGGAGTTGTATATTTCAGGTATCTCAAGATTTGTTGTTATAAGGTATATTTTTAATAACCTCAAGTATAATAAAGAAGACCTCAAAAAAATTATTTTTAAAGGTATTTTTGATCAAGAAATCAAGAATTTTTCACAGATATTTGATACCTCTGAATTAAAATATCCAGAATATCCCAATGGTGATTCAACAAAGACAAAATTAATTTATTCTGGTATTAAATTGTTTGGCAATCAAGGTTTTTATAAAACCGATGTTCATGATATTGCAAAAAACGCAGGCTATTCTGCAGGTACCTTTTATTTATATTTTGAGAGCAAGGAATCTTTTTTATCTGAAATAGTAGATATAATAGGTAAAATCACAAGAAGATTTTTAACAATCAATATGAAAAAAGAACTCAATAGAGCAGAAAACGAATTAAGAGGAATCTTTCTATTTTTAAAATATTTTGAAGAAAATTCCGAGTTCTATGAAATAGTTAGAGAATCAGAGTTTGTATTAAAAGATACTTCTGATAAATATTATGAACGTTTTGAAAAAGGATATATTGAAAACTTGGAACATATTAAATTAAAAGATAAAAAATTAATAGCTAACAGTTTAATGGGGATAAGCCATTACACAGGTATTGACAAAATATTTTTAAAAAGAATAGATGACATTGAATCTTTTTTAATCGAATTGTCCAATTACATTACCAACGGAGTAACTTATTAGAAGGAGTGAGAGAAAAGTGTATTTAGAAAACCCGGGTATATACTACGAAATTCATGGGAAAGGAATCCCTGTAATAATATTAAACGGTATCATGATGAGTACAGCAAGTTGGAGTGCGCATATTCAAAGGTGGGAAAAGAAATTTCAAGTTATTACCTACGACACACGAGATCAAGGGAAATCGGCAAGAATTACCGATAAACCTTACACCATAGAAATACATGTAGAGGACCTAAAAAAGCTTATCGATCATCTGAATTTAGAAAAAGTGAATTTGATGGGGGTTTCTTATGGGGCACAGATAGCTGAGCTTTTTGCTTTAAAATATCCAGAATCAGTAGATAAACTCATTCTCTCAAATGCTACAGATTATATAGATAATTACTTAAAATCAATTGGAGAAGCTTGGAAAGTAGCTGCAAAACTCTATGATGGAGAAAGGTTTTTCGATATTTCCCTTCCATATATCTATTCCAGACAATTTTACAACAGTAACTATGAATGGCTTATGAACAGAAGGAAAATGTTCAAAGAAACTTTAACCAAGGATTGGTTCGATGGATTTGTAAGACTAGCTTCTTCTAATGAACATTTTGACATAAGAGATAAGATAAAAAATATCAAGGCAAAAACTCTTTTTATTTCAGGTGAAGAAGATATTATTACTCCGAAAGATCATATAATAGAAATGAGCGAAAAAGTTGAAAATTCATTGCTCGTAAACATTGAAAACACCGGACACGCTTTATTTTTTGAAAAATTTGAAGAGTTTTGTTTATTAATCGAAGGATTTTTTAGCTAGTATTGTTGCTTTCATTATCTCACCATTAAATATACCTCCAATAGTGTACGAAGATCTATTTTTTGATAATACTTGCATTAATCAGAAAATTATGGTATAATTTAATTACGATAAAAATTGTCGGATTAGAATTATACAAAAATGGAGGTGTATTTATGGCTTTTGAATTACCGAAATTACCGTATTCATACGATGCTTTAGAACCTTATATAGATTCACTTACTATGGAAATACATTATAATAAACATCATGGAGGTTACGTTAGTAAATTGAATGCGGCATTAGAAAAACACCCTGAATTGAAAAACAAAGATATAGAAGATCTTTTAAAAGATTTAGATAATTTACCACAAGACATAAGGTTAGCGATAAGAAACAATGGAGGAGGACATTATAATCATTCTATTTTTTGGTCCATAATGGGGCCGAATGGAGGAGGTTCTCCGTCCGGAAAATTATCTGAAAATATTGTTAAAACGTTCGGAGGATTTGATAAATTTAAAGAAGAATTTTCTAGTGAAGCAGCATCAAGATTTGGAAGTGGGTGGGCTTGGCTAGTCATGGATAAAAATGGTCATTTATCAATAATATCCACACCAAACCAAGATAACCCGATAACTTTTGGATTAAAACCAATTTTAGGTATAGATGTATGGGAACACGCTTACTATCTTAAATATCAAAACATGAGGGCTGATTACATTCAAGCATGGTGGAATGTTGTTAATTGGGAAGAAGTTGAAAATCGCTACGAAAAGATGATATGATAATCTCAAAAGGAAAACTTGGTTGCTTAAGCAACCGAGTTTTTTTACTTTTCGTAAGAATTTTCAAAAACTTTTGTGTTTTTTAGTCCAAGTAAAACTAAAAAAGCTACTACAATACCTATTGAAAATTGTAAAATGTTCCAAGGAACTTCAAAAATAGGTATTACCCAATTTCCTAGAATAATTCTTCCAGATAAAAAGTATCCTATAACCATCCACAAGCCTGCTACCAAGCTTCCCATGAGATTCCCAATGTTGAATAATTTGAATTCTTTTTTCCTAAAAAGAATTGATACTAAAATCAAAACTATAGGAATAATTATAAGTGTTATATTAATAAGGTTTCTTGAGTTGATCAAGAAATTTCTGAGTTCTTCAATACTTTCATAACCTAATTCATTCATCAAACTACCAGTTAAAGAAGAGGTAGCTAAGTTTTCAATAAGGTTTCCTAAAAACAAAGATATACCAAGAGTAAAAACTATCCATATCCCGATACTTGATATGAAAGTCACTATTTCTTTTTTTGGTGAATATTTGCCCCTATAACTATCTGAAACTAGTCCAACCATAGCTCCCATAACAGACTTAATAATAAGTGTTGGAATAATCCAATAAGCATAACCTCCTACTAAATCGGCCAATGCTGCACCTAAACCCCCAGCTAAAGCACCAACTTTCCAGCCGAACAAAATAGCTGCTATGAAAATGATACTATCTCCAAGATGCACATATCCTCTTGTGAACGGAACAGGAACTTTTAACGCAAAAGTCAACACAAAAACTAAAGCAACCATTATTCCAGTAACAACAACATCCTTTGTTTTCAAGTTTAAATTCCCCCTTTTAAAAGCTATGCTTACTTTCTGTGGGTTTATAATTGCCAAAATATATTCAAATTATACCAAAATGGATAATTAAATATAAAATTAGTATAATGAAATTATTTTCAATGAAATTTTCTTCAAAGAGTAATTAATCACTTATAATCGGCAATAATCACCTCTAATTAATGATATTTACCTTTGACTTAATTTGTTATTTGAAGTATAATTAATCTACAAAAATAATATATCAAATTTCTTCTAAAACTAGAAAGGGGGAAAGCGATGCTTCTTTCTCAAAGGGTTTTAAATACTCAATTTTCACCGATTAGAAAGCTTACACCTTATGCTGAAAAAGCAAGAAAAGAAGGGAAAAAAATATATTACCTAAACATAGGGCAACCTGACGTTGAAACCCCAAAAGAGTTCTTCGAGGGGATAAAAAAATACTCTTCTAACATTGTATATTACAGTCACTCAGCTGGATTATATGAGTTAAGAGAGGCTTTTTCTGATTATTATAAATCATGGAATATAGACTTTAATCCAGAAGAACTAATCGTCACTACGGGAGGAAGTGAGGCAGTTATTTTTTCTTTAGCAACAGTTGCCGATCCGGGTGATGAAGTAATTGTTATAGAGCCGTTCTACGCAAATTATAAAGGATTTGCTGAAATGCTAGATGTTAAACTGCGCCCTGTAAAAGCTGATCCCGAAACTGGTTATGCAGTACCTTCAAGAGAAGAGTTTGAAAAAGCTTATAACAACAAAGTTAAAGCGATTATTTTTTCAAACCCTTCAAACCCCACAGGCGCTGTGTATGACTTTGAAGAAGTTAAAAGAATAGTGGATTTCGCAAAGGAAAAAGATATATTTGTAATCTCTGATGAGGTATATAAAGAGTTTACCTTTGATGGGAAAGAGCATATTTCACTTATGGATTTTGAAGATAAAGATAGATTTATTTTGGTAGATAGTGTCTCAAAACGATACAGCTTATGTGGAGCAAGAATAGGAGTTCTAGCAAGCAAAAACAAAAAAGTTATGGAACAGGTTATGAAATTTGCTCAATCTAGGTTAAGCCCCCCTTTAATGGCACAGTTTGGGCTTTTAGGATTATTAAAAAATTTAGAAAGCGATTATTTAATCAGAATGCAAAAAGAGTATCAAGACAGAAGGGATGCGGTTTACGAAGAAATATCAATGATAGAAGGAGCTGTTTTCAAAAAGCCACATGGAGCTTTCTATTTTTCAGTAAAACTTCCTGTCGATGATTCAGAAGAGTTCATAAAATGGATGCTCACTGATTTTAATATAAATGGAGAAACGGTAATGGTTTCACCTTTATCTGGATTCTATGCTACCCCTGATGCTGGGAAGCAAGAAATTAGAATCGCCTATGTTTTAAATAGTGATGAATTGAGAAAGGCTTGTAGAATTTTAAGAGAAGCAATAACTACATATAATAAAAGATAATTACAAAAGTAGAATTAGCTTTAATTCCCCTCTTGAGAGGGGTGGATGCGACGTTCTTTGTCGCAGCCGGGGTGTGGTACATATAATTTGCTAAAAGCAAATTAAAGAGTGACTACCCCATCTGCAGCATAAAACGNTGCATCCACCCCTTCGAGGAAGGGGAATAGAAGCGACTACCCCGTCTGCAGCATAAAACGCTGCATCCACCCCTTCACAGAAGGGGAATAGAACCGACTACCCCGTCTGTGACAAAAAGCGTCACAGCCACCCCTTCAAAAAGGGGAATTAAACCTCCAAAGCAGTTTGGTAATTTTTATTAATTACGTGTCTACTTTGGAGGTATCATATCATCAAGAGGGGAATTTCTGTTACATTTACCCTTTCGAGGAAGCGGAATAGAACCGAACACACACCCGAATATTGGATTGGGAGATTTTTATGGTTTGGATAATTTCAGATATTCATGGTATGTACGATTGTTTAATTTCTCTTTTAGAGAATTTTCATATTAAAGATGAAGATAAGTTAATATTTTTAGGAGATTATGTTGATAGAGGTCCAAATTCAAAGAAAGTATTGGACTTTTTAATAACTTTGAGTAAGGGTAATAAGCATATTTTTATTAAAGGTAATCACGACGATATGATGGTAGATTATTTTAGTAAATATGGTGATTACGAGCATGGGCTTTGGTTTTATAACGGAGCAAAGTCAACTATTAATAGTTTTAATGGTAGTGTGGATAGAGAATATCTAAATTTTTTGGAAGATTTACCTCTTTATTACGAGGAAAAAATTGGCAACGAGAATTATCTTTTTGTTCATGCTGGAATAAATCCTCATAAATCAGTTGATGAACAAGATAAATTCGATCTATTATGGATCAGAGAAGAGTTTTTAGAAATAAACGAAAGGTATTCGAACTATATTATAATTCATGGGCATACTCCAACGCTTTATTTAACAGGAAAAGATGATGTGTTTATTAAAAAAGATGATGATAATAGAATTATAAGCATTGATATAGATACAGGTTGTGTTTATGGTGGGAAATTGACTGCCTTAGGTATAACGAATGAAAACAAATATATAATAGTGCAAGTTTCTTGTTAGAGGCTTTCTATTTTTAATTTCAGGGGTGCATGTAGGCTTGATAATTAGGAAAACAAGAGAAAATTGATTAACAAAAAAGGATGCCTTAAGCATCCTTTAAGTTTTTGATTTTTTTCTTCCGTTTATCAATATAATGGTTCTACATCCATGTGTTCCCAATAATCTTTTGAGAGTTTTTGATACAAGGTGTAAATTCTATCTCTGTGCTCTTTTTCCCATTCTGCAAGGTGCTTTAGTATTTTTTTAATATCTTCATCTTCTACACTTTCAGCGGCCTTATTATAATAATTCATGAAGTCTTCTTCAATTAAATAAGCCATTCTTAATACAGGTATATCAGATTTTACAGCTGAAAAGTCACCACCATACACTATTTCTTGAGAAGCTCTTTTGGTAAAAGACTGCCCAACATCACTTGGTTGTGAAAAATGAACATAATCGTGACTTTTTATATCTTTTATGAGTCCGCTTATATAATCCACATGGCTTTTTTCCATTCCGCTTAAACTTTCAAAAGTTTCTTTCACATCTTTTATTTTTACTGTTTTAGCTTTTGATTCGTAAAATTGCATTCCTTCCATTTCTTTAGATAAAGCATATTCTAATATCCCTAAAACCTTTTTCGTATTCAAAATACCACCTCCAAATTTTTTTAATCACTGTTGAGAATATACCACATAAATGTATGGTAAAAGTATGTATTGCAACAATATAGAAATATATATACCTACTACTGGTATTAATCCTAGAAGAAATATAATAGTTAAAACGATCAGTATTTGTACAAAATGATTGCTGTTAAAAACAAAAGAAAAGCTTTTTTTGATTGCCTCTGTGACTGACAGCTTATCAACTACCAAAGCAGATGGAGAAAATATTAGAAAAAGAGCTAATATAATCCCTGGAACAACGAAAGCCATAAAACCAATAGCAATTAAGAAACCAACAACGATGGAAAGAACTAATATTTCAAGGGACATGCTTTTAAGTTCTGAGTAACTTTCTTTTAGATTAACTTCTGATCCTGATAAAACCTGTTTAAAATGCAAAGTAACCCATGGATAAAAAAACATAGAGATAATACCCACTATTATGCTTGAAACAACTAGAGCAACAGGACCGATTAGTCCAATTATTCCAAATAACAAAGATACAATTATACCAATGAAAACAGGTATTAGAATAGCTGGATTTTTACCTATTATTTTGAATGGTTCTGTGAATACCTTAACCAAGTCTATATTCAATTTAATTCTCTCCTTTTTTAAAGTATCTTATGAAGCAGGGTAATTTTCAGATTCATACACATAAATGCCTTTTTCATATTTAGAATGTTTCCATTTAGGGAATGTCCATTGATTAGATATGACCTTTGCGCCTGGTTTTAGTTCTTTGGATATTTTTTTTTCAAGTTTGTTCATAGCAAAATCAACCTGAAAAACGGTGATTATATCATACCTAGATAAGTCTGCTTTCCAAAAACTTTTCCAATGAATGAAAGCTTTTCCTTTTAAGCCTTCCCTTCTTATATTTATTTTTGAAAGCAAAACTAATAACGGGTTGATTTCAAATCCATGTGCTTGGATACCTTTTTTTGCAAAAGCTATGACCACTCTTCCGTCTCCAGAACCTAAATCAGCTGATACTTCATTTCCTTTTATTTCGGCAACTTCTACCATTTTTTCAACATCTTTTTTTCTACTTGGATCATATATTGCTCCATTTAGTGAAAATGGAATTATCCAAAACAAAATTAAATAAGTTAGTAGTAAGAGTAATAATATAATTAGTACCCACATTTTTTCTCCTTGTTAGAAATACGCTAAATATTATTATATACGTCTATAAAAACTGTGTCTATGTTAAATTGTTGTTTGATTAATTCTCCCAAGTTTTTAACTCCAAAAGTTTCGGTGGCATAGTGTCCGGCGTTAATAAAGGTTATTCCCATTTCTTTTGCCATATTTCTTGTTTGTTCTTTAACCTCTCCTGTTACAAAAGTATCTATCTCACCTTCAAGTGTTTCCAATAAAGAAGAGCCTCCACCAGATACAACTCCAACTTTGTGCACAAAATCATTATTTTTATAAATCGTTAAAGGTTGATCGCCGAATAAATCTTTCAGTTTATTTTCAAATTCTTCGAATTTTAGGGGTTTTTCATATTCACCAATAAAAGCGATTCCTTCTCTTTTTGTCATTATTAGACCTAACTCACTTATTAATGAAATATTATTCCCTAATTGCAAGTTTGCATCTAAAGGTAGATGGTACCCCATGAGCGTTAAATCATTTTTGATAACCTTTTCTACTCTTTTTTTTAAAAATCCTCGTAAATTAAAAAAATCCTTTCCAAATATTCCGTGGTGAACTAACAAAAGTTCTGCTCCTTCTTTTAAAGCTTTGTCAACAAAATCAAGGTTAAATGAAACTCCTAAAGCGATTTTATTAACGTTTCTTTTTCCTTCTATTTGGATGCCGTTATGACAATAATCCTCGTAATCATCAGGTTTTAATATTGAATTCAAAAATCTTTCTATCTCGTATATATCTATTTTTTACCACCTCTTGTATTTGGTGATTTCTCTTAAAAATTCTTTTCTTTTATTACGGTCTTCTTCTTTTTCAATACCCAAAGGTGGCTCTCCATCTATTACCCCCAAAATGCCTCTTCCTTGCTTAGTTTCTCCGACTACAATTTGTAAAGGATTAGCAGTTGCTGCAAAAATATTTAAAACTTCTTGAACATTTTGAAGTTGATTTTTAATATTTATTGGGAAACCATTTTTTATAATTAATACAAAACAGTGCCCTGCCCCTATTTTTTGAGCGTTTTCTATCGCTACTTTTATCAATTCTTCGTCATTTCCATCGTAACGTATCAATTTTGGTCCAGATGCTTCGTTAAAAGCTAAACCAAACTTCAAAGAAGGGTTTGAGGTAACTATTATTTCATAGATATCTTCAACTGTTTTTATAAAATGCGATTGCCCTACTATGATATTGCTGTCTTCAGGTATATTCATCTGAACAACATCTATTTTTAGTTCCATTTCTTATTTGCCCTCCTTTTTAAGTTAAAGG
This sequence comes from Petrotoga sp. 9PW.55.5.1, assembly GCF_003265365.1. Classification (NCBI taxonomy): domain Bacteria; kingdom Thermotogati; phylum Thermotogota; class Thermotogae; order Petrotogales; family Petrotogaceae; genus Petrotoga; species Petrotoga sp. 9PW.55.5.1. The sequence goes on from NZ_AUPM01000002.1 coordinate 14,615, forward strand.
GGTTGAAATATTTACTCAACCCCTATAATATTAATTCCTTTTATACAATCCTATTAATTCAGTTTCTTCTATAATATGCCCTTCCATCGATTTTAACAAATCTTCTTTTTTGGTATTTTCTGGTAAGTTAAGGTCAGTATCTAAGGCATATAATTTAAAATGGTAATGATGAACCCCATGTCCAACAGGAGGACAAGGTCCCATGTATCCAGTTTTTTCGGCAGTATTTAGCCCTTGTTTAAGTGAAATAGGATGATTAACAGTTGATTCTTTTGGTATACCTTCGTGAATTTCATCAGCTAATTCAATGTTCCAAGCAACCCAATGTACAAAAGTTCCCATCGGAGCATCGGGATCATCCATTATTAGAGCTAGAGTTTTAGCATTTTCTGGAATTCCTTCTATAATCAATGCTGGGTTTATATTCCTTCCCTCGCAGGTGTATTTGCTAGGTATAAAATCATTATCTTTAAATGCGGGTGAAGAAATCTTCATGCTCATGATCTAATCCCTCCTTTTTAGTAATAAGGTTGGATAACAATTCTTCTAATATTATGTATAACAATTAAATTATACCATAAAAATATTATTCTCCGATTATCTTGACTAAAACTCTTTTTCTTCTTCTACCATCAAACTCACCGTAGAAGATCTGCTCCCATGGACCAAAATCCAACTTTCCGTTAGTGATGGCAACGACTACTTCTCTTCCCATAATCGTTCTTTTTAAATGTGCGTCAGCATTATCTTCAAAGGTATTATGTTCGTACTGATTATAAGGTTTTTCTGGTGCTAATTTTTCTAAAAAAGTCTCGAAATCTTGATGTAATCCACTTTCATCATCATTGATAAAGACACTTGCTGTGATATGCATTGCATTACATAACAATAGTCCTTCCTTTACGCCACTTTCCTCCAAACATTCTTCAACAAGACGAGTTATATTAATAAACTCTCTTCTTTTTGTTGTATGAAACCACAACTCTTTTCGGTAAGATTTCATCGAATATGCCTCCTTCCGAATTGTTTTTTACTTTCCTTTTCTTCTAAACTTGTTGGCAAATATTAAATTATTTTCTTGAGCAGGAAAAATTCCTTTGTTTATTCCACGGACTTCTTCTATGGAATAAAAAGCATTTGGGTTAAATTCTTTTACTATGTTAATCATTTTTTGGAGGTCTTTTCTCCTTACAACACTGTATAAAATCTTAACAGGTCCTTTTGCTCCTTCTGCATCTATGCTTGTAACCCCAAAACCAGATTTTCTAAGATAATCCACCAAAGGTTGAGCATCTTTGTTGGTTATAACCCTTAAAAGATTCACACCAATAGCTATTTTTTCTTCTAAAACAGCTCCCAAGTAATTACCCGTTGCAAAACCTAAAGAATAAGCAAGTGCGTAAAGGGGATTGTCTAGATTGTTCATAACTTGAGATATAGCGATAAGCCAAACGGTTATTTCAAAAAACCCTAAAACAGATGCCCAAAACTTAATCCCTTTTGAAACAAAGATGATTCTGATAGTCATCAAACTGACATCACACAACCTCATTGCAAAGATAATAATAGGGAAGATAAATAAAGAAAAAAAATTTGAATCCATCAAAGCTGAGAAGGACATTTTTATCGCTCCTTTATATGATTTATTCTTTCAACAATATCTTATCACATGGCCCTTATTTTTGCATTAATATTTAAGACAGATTATTTATTTATAAAATCTGAAGCAGAAAATGTGCTTTTGTTTTTAGAAAGAGAAAAGTTTGATATAATACAAATATACCAGAATTAATGAAAACAAATACCACTATTATCAATGTTAATTCCTTAGGGCCAGTTTAGTGTAGTTATTGGAGATGCACATGTAGGAGATTGGCCTTAGGATGGTTAGTATATTAGCAGAACAAAATCATTTACTAATTAACGGAAGGAGAAAAAACTTTGAAAAAGGCACTTCTGTTTATGTATGTTTTTTTTATCTTTTCATCCATTTTTTCTATAAATGTCGATGGGTTTTATAAATCTATAGACCTTGTTAATGAAAGTATGGGAAAGGTTTTTTTTAATTTTACCAACAATAAAAACAATAATATTCTAGTTAGTTTTGAAGATCCAATAAAATCAAATAATATTCAAATAGAGTATATTCAGGAATTTTATCTTTCGCCTCATGAATCAAGAGAGGTTGAGTTTAATATAACAAATATTGATAATATACAAGGAAATGATTATATAATTATTCCTGTTTCTGTAAAAGAGTATTTTTCTGAAAAAATAAAGGTTTTTCAATATACATTTCCAATAGTTATAAAAGCTTCTTTTTTCGAAAGAACAAATATTGTTGCGGATTTAGAAATTCAATTTGGTGAACCTTTTATATCGGGTGAATATAATTCAGGGGTGTTTTTCCCTATAGAATTAGTCAATAAAAGTATTTGGGAAATAGAACTTTGGGGAAGTATTATTTTGTATTCGTTAGAAAATAATCAGTTGGTTTTTCAAAAGGATTTTCCTAAAGAACAATCTATAACTTTGTTTCCTAATACAAAAAAAGGAAAAGACCTGTTTTTTGAAAAATATTTAGAGCCTGGTAAGTATAAAATAAGAATTGAGATTCACTACGGGTATAAAGATTTTTTTGAGAATATACATATTTACGAAAAAGAATTCAACATAACCAGTAATTTATATTCAGATAGGAAAGAACTTAATTTAAAAACCAATGTAGACTATATGTACGTAAATATCCCCAAAACCATGAGTTCAAGAGAGTACATTACAACCCCACAAGAGAGTTCTTTTAAAATAATTAACAACGATATTTTAGATATGCAACTTGATATACTAACTGAGGTATCTTCTTCTACATTTAATCCTGAACGGATGGTAGATAATGAAAAATTCTTAATTGTACCTCAAAAACAATTTATTCTTGAAAGTTCAAAATACAAAGATATTGAGGTTATAGCGGATTTTCGAAGGGCAAATTTAATTGAAATGAATGGTGAATATTTTACAAATATTCTTCTATTTGCGCATTCAAAAGGAGAAGAAAATCTTCAAAAAAGAATTGAACTACCTTTTATTTTTGATTTCGGGGATAATATATACAATATAGATTCATCTACAAAAATAGAGGATGTTAATTCCTTGAATGCCTTTTATGATGAGGTTGATTTAAGTTTTGAAATTCAAAATAAAGGAAATTCCTCTGTTTATGTCAGTACGACCATCAAAAAGTGGAATTCAACTACTAACAGACAAGTAGGAAAAGATATAACTGTTGGAGAATTAAATTATTTAATACCAGGAGATAATATAGAATTTTTTACACAGTTAGATGTTGAGTTGGGAATTGATAAAATATTTGTGAAATTCAGTTATTTCAAAGGTTCTAATCCCAATGAACTTTTAGATATTCAAACGCATATTATAGATTTAAATTAAATTTAAGGAGAAAAAAGTGAAGAAGTATACTTTAACATTATTTTTTATACTATACATAACCTTTTGCTTTTCTAATATATATTTAGAATTTTATGAAACTCCATTAAAAGATGCTTTAAAAGAGATTGAAGAAAAGAGTGATTCAGTTATTTTAACTGTTCCAAGTATCAAAGGGGTAAAAAGTAAAATAATTAATACAGTTGATGTAAAAAACGCTCTTGACATATTATTGTATGGGACTCCTTATGATTATAAGATTGTAGATGACGATGTATATATCATAGGAAATTTTGATTATTTTAGAAAGAGTTTCGCAGCGAATTCAACACAGATAATGTTTGAAAATTTAGATCTATCAAAAGTATCGCATGTTCTTTCTTTGCTAAATCAAAGGGTTTCACAAATTCCTAATACAACTAATATAGTTGTTTTTGGGAATGATTCGCTTAGTTATTCAATAGAGAATTTTTTTAGGTATTTGGATGAAAATGCAGGAGAGAATAAAGATATTCTATATCTTTCTTTGCATGAAATTTCACAAGATGTATTTGATTACTTACTTTTGCTGGAAGGTGTTTCAGAAAATAACCTACTTGATAACAAAGATTCTATAGGTTTTTTGGAAAACTATTTTTCTTATTTAACAGAGTTAAAAAAAGTTGATTACTTTGAAACTTTTCAGCACGCTCAAAAGAAAAGTGAAAACTCTGTAATAAAAGAGAACATACTAGATTTGGTAGGAATAGAAACACAGGTAGAATTCACAAACTTAGTTAGCTCCAACCAGAACAATTATTTTTTGTTAGAAAAAGATGAAGAATACTATATTTTAGTTTTGTCGATAATCAATTTATATAATATTTCGAAGAATTATAAAACAACAGACTCAGAAGATCTATTTTTTATTAAGATGAATATAAATTATAACTTTAACACCGGTAATTATCTTCCAACTTCAATAGTAACTTTTTATGGAAATGAGTTAGGTGTTTCTTCTGATTTTAAAAATTACATAAGTTTTTTATTTAGAACTAACCTTTTCGAAAAATTTAGAATAGGCGTAAGTCTGGAAAATGAAGAAGAAGTATTGAATGTAAAATTACTTTTGGATGATTATGAAAAGTTTGATAGATTTGACTTATATGGTGTTTTGCAGATAAATAATCAAATAAATAACTTAGATAATATTCTCAATAGTATTCGAGGTTTGGATTACGATCTATTTCTTATCAATGATTTCAAAATCGGGGAAAAGGAAAAGTTACAAATACTAACTTTCCCCGGAATAGGGGTAGAGATTCCAAAAGACGGTAAGTCAGCTTTGCACTTTAATTTTGCAGTTATGGGCGGATTACAACTTGAAAGAATGAAGATTTCTCTTTCTTATTCATTTTATCATGAAATTCATTCGATCAATTTATCTTTTAATTTTTAATTTTTAGTTTGGGGAGGATAAAAATGTATAGAATTTTGGTAGTAGAAGATGATAGATCAATTTCAAGATTGTTGGAGTTGGAACTTACTCATGCTGGATATCAAGTAAAAGTAGCCAAAGATGGAGATGAGGCATTAAATTTCTATGAAAATTTTAAGCCTGATGTTATATTATTGGATATAATGTTACCTGTAAGAGATGGATTTGAGGTAGCTCAAGCTATAAGAGAATTCGACAAAGACGTTGGCATAATAATGTTAACTGCTAGGGGTGAATTAGAGAGTAAGGTTAAAGGTCTTAAAAATTCTGATGATTATGTGGTTAAACCTTTTGAAATTGAGGAAATATTAGCAAGAATAGATTCTCTTTTGAGAAGGCTGGGAAAGACTAAAGAATTGATTAAAGTGGGAGATATTGAAATATATCCCAAAACGATGGAAGTTTTTGTAAAAAAGAAGAATGTTCATCTGAGTTTAACCGAGTTTAATATCTTAAAATTATTGGCAATAAACAAAAATTTGGTTGTGTCAAAAGAGAAGATTTTGGAAGAAGTTTGGGGTTATTATGACGAAGAAAACAATAATTTAGTTGAGGTGTATATAAATTATCTCAGAAAAAAATTAAAAGATTCATCTCAAAATATAGAAACGGTGAGAGGTGTTGGTTACATTGTTAGGGAGAAAGAAAATAAAACATAGCGCTATTTTTAGGCAAACAATAGTATTTACGGCAGTTACTATGGCCATAGTTCTTGCTATAGTAGGTGTTGTTAGGGTTGTTTTTATTCAATTTACTCTTCAAAGTTACAACGAATTGTACATTTCACAGTTAAATGTAAGTGGAGGGACTAGAGGAAATCCAAAGAATACAGAAGATCCAATAGAGTTACTTTATCAGATTATGCAGGACTCAAGTGTTTTAAGAAGAAGTTTGTTATCAAACAGGATAGTTATACTTGATGGGACATTGATTTCAGATCCATATGGTTTGATAGACACTAACTTCAAAATACCAAGATTACCGTATTTATACGAATCAGGAGGTATGTATTACATCTTTGCTGGAATTCCTGTATTTGGTTCGTCACTTCTAATAGTAGGTGGTCCTTCGCTTGAGTTAACGGCACTTTTAGAGAGTTTTGAGAAAGCTGTTTTTTGGATAATAACCTTCGGTTTTTTCATATCTTTGCTAGTTTCCTACCTTCTTGCAAAAGACGCACTTAAACCTGTTGTTAAAATGTCAGAACAAATTTCAAAAATAGATGCACAGAATATCGATGAGAGAATTCCCGAACAAAAATCAAAAGAGTTTGACATTTTTGCAAAAAAACTAAATTCTATGCTTGAAAGAATCGAAGACGCTTTTGAGGTGCAAAACCAATTTGTATCTGATGTGTCTCACGAATTAAGAACCCCTCTAACTTCTATAAATGGATATATAAAGATGCTTAAAAGATGGGGAAAAGATGACCCTAAAATTATGGAAGAATCGTTAAACAGTATAGAAGCCTCAAACGAATATTTAAGGGATTTGGTGGAAAAATTATTGCTTCTAACTAAAAATGATTATTCGATAGAAAGAAAAGATGTAGAAGTTTTATCAGTAGTGGAAGAAATATTAGAATTATTTAAATTGGAATTAGTAGATTTTAAAGTTAAGATAGAAGGCGAAAGTTTTACTGTTTCTACTTCAAAAGAATATTTATCGTTGATCTTGAAAATCTTGATTGAAAATGCGATAAATTATTCAAAAGATGAAAAAGAACTTACAATTAAACTTGATCCACAGCAAAAAATCATAGCTATTAGCGATAAAGGTATAGGTATAGAAAAAGAAAAGTTAAAGAACATCTTTGAAAGGTTCTACAAAGTAGATTTTTCAAGAAGCGATAAAAGCCATGGGTTGGGTTTGTCAATTGCAAAAAGGGTTGCAGAAAATTTAGATATAGAATTAAAACCAGACTCAGAGCTAGGCAAAGGAAGCACTTTTACTTTAGTTTTCAAACAGAATGAATAACTAATTTTTTGGCAGGAGGTATTTTTTTTGATCTACTTTGATAACAACGCTACTACAAAAGTTGATGATGAAGTTGCAGATATTATTTTAAAGTATATGAAAGAACTATATGCCAATCCCAATTCCATCCACCAATTTGGTGTTGATATAGAAAACGATATGGAAGAAGCAAGAGAACAAATCTCAGAGTTACTTAAAGTCTTACTCACTGAGATTTTTTTTACATCTTGTGCAACAGAGTCAATAAACTGGGTCTTAAAAGGCGTTGCAAAGGCTAATAAAAATAGAGGAAATCACATAATAACTTCGTCTATAGAACATTCTGCCGTTATAAACACAGTGGAACAATTAGAAAGAGAAGGTTTTGAAATAACTTATCTAAATGTTGACAAAAATGGGGTTATAAACTTAGATGAATTATCCAAAAGTATCAGAGATGATACCATTTTAGTTAGTTTAATGGCAGCAAACAACGAGGTGGGTACTATACAGCCTGTTGAAGAAGCGTATAAAATAATAAAACAAAAAAATAGTGAAACGTACTTTCATATAGATGGTGTACAGGCTATTGGCAAAATTCCGTTTGATTTAGAAAAGTGTCAGTGCGATTTTGCCTCTTTTTCCGCTCATAAATTTCATGGTCCTAAGGGGGTTGGAATTTTATACAAACATAGAGGAAGAAGAATATTTCCATTCATTACTGGTGGTTCTCAAGAAAATGGCATGAGGGCAGGGACACAAAACGTTCCTGGCATCGTTGGAACTTCACTTGCCTTAAAAAAAGCTTTTCAACACGTTGAGATTATGGAAAATAAAATAAGAAAAATAAGGGATGATTTAGCTCAAGAATTATCCAAACTAGGGGCGAAAATAGTAACTCCTTTAGACAATTCTGTTCCAAATACTTTAGCTTTTTTCTTTCCAAAATTACGAGGCGATATTATCGTCAATGCTCTTTCAGAAGATGAAATCTACGTATCGACTACTTCTGCATGTTCTAGCAAAATCAAATCCTTTAGTAGAGTTATGGAAAGTATGGGTTACAGTGATGAAGCCTCAAGAGGTATGGTGCGAATTAGCCTGTCACACCTGAATAACTCCGATGAGGCCGAATTATTCGTAAATAAGTTAAAATATGTGCTAAAATTTTTGAATTATTAGCTTTTTAATGTATAATATCAGTTAAAGGGGGCGAAAATATGAGAAGTATGACCGGTTATGGGAGATTAACAAAAATTATTGGGGATTATAGTTATAATATTGAAATTAAATCTCTTAATTCAAAGTCTTTAAACGTAAATACAAATATTTCATATATATTCTCTCCTTTAGAAATTAAAATTCAGAGTTTTTTAAAAGATTACTTTCAAAGAGGCACTTTAAAAGTGTTTGTAGATATTAAACTTTTAAAGACTGAAGACATCGTTGATATCGATATGGGTTTAGCCAAATCTTATTACAATGCCCTCGATAATATCATAAATGAATTACATTTAACTGATGATGTTGATCTCGACACTCTTCTTAAATTTAGAGATATTATAAAAGTTTCTATCGATGAAGAAAAAATAAATGTTATCTGGGAAGGAATGAAACAAGTTTTAAAAGAAGTCATAGAAATGGTATTAAATTACCAAAAAGAGGAAGGCCAAGACCTTAAACGTTACCTTGAAGGTTATATAAATGAATTGAAGCAAGTAATAGAAAAAATATCAGAAAATTCTGATAAAATGAAAGAAAAATATAGGGACCAGTTAAAAAATAATATTAATTCGATAATAAATGGTTTTCAAAATGTTGATGAAAATAGGCTTGAAATGGAGATTGCTCTTTTAGCGGAAAGATCAGATATAAACGAAGAGATAGATCGTTTAAAAAGTCATATTAATAGGTTTAACGGTCTTCTAGAAGAAGATAAAGACAGTATAGGGCAAGAGCTGGATTTTATTTGTCAAGAAATGCATAGAGAATTCAATACAATCGCCTCCAAATCAAAAATATTAGAAATAACCAACCTTTCCTTGGAAGGAAGAACTCTAGTTAATAAAATTCGGGAACAAGTACAAAATGTACATTAGAAAATTTTATATACTAAGTTAATAGAAAAATAGTCATTTATTTTTATTTTGTTTGTGGAGGTGCTCTTTATGTACGGATTAATAAACATTGGCTTTGGGAACGTTGTTGTTGGCGATAGGGTAATAGCAATAGTTACACCCACTTCTCAACCGTTAAAAAGGTTAAAAGAGGTAGCCGAACAACAAGGGAAACTTTTAGAAGTTAACCATGGAAGAAAAACTCGTGCATTTATAATAACAGACTCTGGACACGTTATAGCCAGTGCAATTCAGCCCGAAACAATTACCAACCGTTTTCTGCAGAATTTTTATGATATAGAAAAGGCTTTAGACAAAATACGTAAGGAAGTTCCATAATAATGAAAGGATTGCTATACATAATTAGTGGACCATCAGGTGCTGGTAAATCTACTATAATAAAAGCCTGCTTGAAAAAAATTTTTGGTTTCACTTTCTCTGTTTCTTATACTACTAGATCTAAAAGGCCTGGAGAAGTCGATGGAGAAGATTATTTTTTTATAGATTTAGATACTTTTATGAAAATGAAAGAAAACGGTGAATTTTTAGAATGGGCAAACGTTCATGGCAACTATTATGCAACCTCCAAAAAGTTTGTGGAAGAAAAATTACAAGAATCTTATGGACTAGTTTTAGATGTTGATGTACAGGGTGCTTTAAATATAAAAAAAAGTTATCAAGACGCCGTTTATATATTTATCTTACCTCCTTCGAGTGAGGACTTAAAAAAGAGATTAACAAAAAGAGGAACCGAATCAGAAGAAGCTTTAGAAAGAAGATTAAAAAATTCCCAATGGGAAATGTCTATGATGAATGAATTTAATTATGTTTTAGTAAATTGTGATATCGAAGAATCTACAAACCAACTTTTATCTATACTTGTATCAGAACAATTAAAATATGTTAGGTACAAAGAAGAAAAAAAGCCACTTTATTTCTTTAAAAAAAGAAAAGTATAATCTTAACGGATGAGGTGAAACTTTATGGACTTAGGGATTAACTATGACAAACTTTTAAAAAACGTTAAATACAAGTATGCTGTTCCTATCATCGCAGCAAAAAGAGCCGAAACTTTAAAAAATTTAGATGAGTTAAAAGGAGTAACAAATAAAGGAGATTATGTAAAAATAGCCTTAAAAGAATTAGAAGAAGGCAAAATTCAAATAAAAAATGTTTCGGTTTTAGATGGCTTAAGAAAACAGTAAAGGGTTGTCTTTTTACAGGAGGGGGAGAATGTTAGATTTAAAGTTTATAAGAGAAAATCAAGAGCTGGTAAAGAAAGCCTTATTAAACAGAAACAACGAAACCGACATAATAGATGAAATACTTTCTTTAGACGAAGAAAGAAGGAAACTATTACAAGAAACTGAAACACTAAGAGCAGAAAGAAACCAAAACTCAAAAATTGTTGCTAAATTGAAAGCCGAAAAGAAAAATGAAGAAGCTCAAGATATAATTAAAAAAGGGAAAGAAATTTCGGAACAGATAAAATCAATAGAATCTGATTTAAAAGAGGTAGAAGAAAAACTAACCTTAAAACTTCTATACGTACCAAATATTCCTGATGAAAATGCTCCTATAGGTAAAGATGAAAGCGAAAACGTTGAAATACGAAGATGGGGAACTCCAAGGCAATTCGATTTTGAACCCAAACCTCATTGGGATTTAGGTACAGATTTGGACCTTTTAGATTTTGATAGAGCTGCTAAACTCAGTGGGTCTAGGTTTACTGTTCTAAAAGGAGACCTTGCAAGGTTAGAACTTGCCTTAATTAATTTTATGGTTGATCTACATACAAAAGAACATGGATACACTTTCATTCTACCTCCACATTTAGTTACAAAAGAAACCATCACATCAACGGGACAGCTTCCAAAATTCGAAGACGATTTATACAAAACTTCTCTAGATCAAATGTATCTTATATCAACTGCCGAAGTTCCTCTTGCTAGTTTACACAGGAACGAAACGTTGGATTTAAAAGTTCTACCTTTTAAATATGTGGCGTACACACCATGTTATAGAAGAGAAGCAGGTAGTTACGGAAAAGACGTTAGAGGAATGATAAGGCAGCACCAGTTTGACAAAGTTGAGTTGGTATGGTACACAACCCCTGAAACTTCTATGGATTCTTTAGAAAAGCTCACAAAAGATGCAGAAGAAGTTTTACAACTACTGGACCTACCTTACAGAGTTATTAGCTTATGTACAGGTGATTTGGGTTTTGCTTCAGCAAAAACTTACGATATAGAAGTATGGCTGCCCAGTTACAACGACTATAAAGAGATTTCTTCTTGTTCTAACACTAAGGATTTTCAAGCAAGAAGAGGAAATATTAGATATAGAGATAAAGAAAACAAATTAAATTTCGTTCATACTTTAAATGGTTCGGGACTTGCTGTTGGAAGAACTTTAGTTGCAATAATGGAAAACTATCAAACACCTGATGGGAAGATAGAAGTACCTGAAAAACTTATTCCTTATATGGGGAAAGATTATATAGGTTGATTATACATGCCGAACGCTTTTTATGGTAAAAAAACTAACGAAATTATAATTCTAGATGAGGAAGAGACCTCTCACTTAAAAGTTACGCGCAAAAAAACAAACGAGCTGATACAAGTTATAACAGGTGATGGATTTTTATACAAGGCAAAGATAAATAAAATAGGTAAAAAACAAACAACTCTTGAAATTTTAGATAAAGAAGACAAAAGCGAAAGCTATGAGCCATATATATCAATTTACTTTGGAATGAGTAAATGGAACAGAACGCAATTTCTTCTTGAAAAGCTAGTGGAGTTAAGAGTAAATCAATTTTATGTTTTTCGTGGAGAAAAATCAGATATAAAGTATAAAAACTTAATTAAATTCCAAAAGGCTATAATAGAAGCTTGTAAACAAACAATTTATCCTGTTATCCCCCAGATAGATTTTACTAACTTAGAAAGTATTCCTAAAGAAAATACAATAATTTTAGACTTAATTGAAAACAGAAAAAATATTAAAAGCTTTCTTAAAGAAAATAAAAAGCTTAAAAACATTAACATTGTTATAGGACCAGATTCAGGTTTTTCTGAAAATGAAAAAAATTACTTTTGTTCTAATGGGTTTGAAATTATGAACTTAGGAAACAGTATTTTTCGTTTTGAAACTTCTGCAATTTACACAGCAAGCATTATCAATTATGAATTTGATAGGCTAAACATTTAGGGGGTGAATTTTATGCCAGATTGGTTGGTAACTACGATTAACTTTTTAATAAGAATCGGAATTAGTGTTGCTATAATATTCGTTGCGAGATATCTAGCAAAATTACTTTACAAAATTATCATAAGCACTGCTGAAAAGAGCGGAAAAGTAACCGTCCAATATAGAAAGTCTTTGATGACCATTCTAAACATCTCTATGTACACTTTGGGTGGATTTATAATCATATCAGTAATATTTACTAATCTGAGCGCCTTTTTGGCAGGTTTAGGTATCAGCGGTATAATAGTAGCTTTCGCCGTTCAAGAACCACTAGGAAATTTGATATGTGGTTTTTTAATTATGTTAAACCATTTGGTGGTAGATGGTGAAGCTGTAGAAATAAATGGGATATCAGGTTCAGTCGAAGAAATAAATGTGAACCACGTTGTTATGAAAACATGGGATGGACGAAGAGTTCACCTCCCTAGTAGAGAAGTTTGGTCTAGCAAAATAATTCACTATTGGCCTACTAACATTAGAAGAAATGAGGTAAAAGTGGGTGTATCCTATTCGTCAGATTTAAACAAAGTCATTAAGGTAATAGACGAAGCCGTTAGAGAAACAGAAATTGTTCATATAGATGATGATCACCAACCTATGATACTATTTGATGGGTATGGAGATTCTTCAATAAATTTTATAGTTAGATTTTGGGCAGAAACACCTAACTTTCTTATTTCACCAACTCATGTAGCAAAATCAATTAAGAAAAAATTTGATGAAAACGGCGTAGAAATACCGTTTAACCAAGTAGATCTTCACGTTAAAGATGTTAACACTGAAATAAACAAAAATAAAAACAACGTATGAGTTTTATTTCTAATCAAACTAAAAGGCGGTGAAAACCGCCTTTTTATATATTATATGAAGTATAATTTAGGAATATTTGTTTTCATAACAGAACAATAATAATGTAAGGAGGAAACACCGTATGAGAAAAAAAGATGAAAAAAAACCACACAAAAACAAGCGCAAAAAATTTGTTCAACTTATTCTAATAGCGTTAGTTGTAATTATTTTACTACTAGGTTTTGGCTATATATACTTTGAGTACAACAGGATTTCTTATTATAATTTAAACTTTCAAGAAAGTTGGAGAGGATATTTGGCATATTTAATTGATTTCGTGCCTGGATTGAGAAATCTATCAAAATATGAGTATTTAGAAGTTACTGACCCTCTTTTTTTGGAAAAAGAAGTATTAGAAATAAGGTTTAAATCTATTACGGATGAAAGGCAAGAACTTGAAAAACAAAAAGAAGATTTGGAAAAGCTCTTAGCTCAAATATCTGTAGAAAGTGAGCAACTTATGAAACAAAAGGCCGAATTAGAAAAACTAAATCAAGAATACCAACAAAAGATAGCTGAATACAACGACTATCAAAATAGAATAAACACACTATCTAATTGGCTTGCTAGATCTACCCCACAACAAATAGCTAATGCTTTAAGTAGAGAAGAAGTAAGTATAGAATTATTAGTAGATACTTTGGCAACTCTTGAAGCTAAATCTGCAGCAGAGATTTTACAAGCACTCGCGATAGTTAACCCCCAAAAAGCCGCTGAAGTTATAGCAAAAATGGGAGAAAAAAGGAGCGAATAAAGTTGAACATAGTTCAAGGAAATTTTGAGAAATTTTTGCCTGTAAAGTTAAATAATAATTACTCATCAACAACATCGTTAAACAATGATTTTGACAGCTTTGCAGAAAAACTTCGATCTTTTTCACGCATTTCCGATAATTCAAATGGTAAAAAGATTTCTAATTCTACTCAAAAAACTGTGCAAAACGTTGAAACATTCAGTATATCGATAACGTTGGATTCAGATACTTCAAAATTAATTAAAGTCGACTCCAAAAAGCTTTTATCATTAATAAATTCACTTTTAGAAAATTCAGAAAAGACGTGGGATACTGATGAGTTAAATCTATTAAAAAGCGCCCAGAAAATACTAAATTCCTCTAAAACTGAAATAACTGACAAAGAAATAGCCACTCTGCAAAAAGCATTAGGTTTAATCATAGAAGATGGTGTGAAAAGTAAGGAAGCTCCTTTTTTGCAAGAAACAGAAAGGATACTTTCTGGGGAAAATTTACCTAAAGAATTAGAAGACGTATTAAAAAATCAACCAACTACTCCTTCAATGAATATAGAAAAGAATACTGAAAAAACTGAGCAAAATAAATTAAACGCTGTAAAAAAAGCAAACACTATAATTATTCTAGATAAAGAAAATAATAAAAATGTTAAGATAGATACCAAAAAATTATCCGCGCTTTTTAATGATCTTTCTAAAAATTCAAATAATTTAAATAATAATCAAATAGCTGTTCTAGAAACCGCTAAAGATATTTTAACGTCATCCGAAACCAATTTGTCACAAGAAGAACAAGAAGTTATAAAAAATGCGTTTGCTATATTATTAAAAGAGTCAAAAGCTTTTGAAAACAATCAGAATCTATCAAACAAATCAAACTCCAAACAAACTTTAAATTTAGATTTAAATATTGAAGAAGTTATTCTAGAAAGTTCTATCTTTGAAAATCCATCTGCTTCTAAAAATATTAGCTCAATAAGTAGTATCAACAATCTTAATTTTAAGGAAAACACTCACAACTTATCGAACAATAAAAATGATAGTGTAAATTTCGTAAAGATTAATAACGAACTTTTTAACCAATTTACCCAAGTAAAAGACAAAAATATTAAAGATAATAATTTAAGACAAAGTAAAGATAATTCAACTGATTTTACAAACATTAAAAATAATCAAAAAACTTCATATATAGACCCTTATGAAACAAGAAAAAATAGTTCAAACAAATCAGAATCTGTTGAAGAAAAAATAGGGAATCTCAAAAATATAACAGAAAACAGCCATGATGGTAGCAACAAAAATTTCAATATTGACAATTTAAAAGTTTCAACTTCTAATAATGAAGTTACTAACAAAACACCCATTATAAATAAAAATACAATAAATCAAGAAATACCGAAAACAAACCTAAACGATTTAAATACACAAATAAAAGATGTAGTAGTTTCAAAAAACACACAAACATTTTTTAATGAAAGTTTTTCTGTAAAGATTTCTCCTCCTGATTTAGGGAAAGTCGATGTCCAAATTGTTAAAAATGGACAAGCGGTTACTATAACAATAAGCGCCGAAAGCGAGAACACAAAAAATATTATTTCTAAATCATTACAAACATTAGTTGGCAGCCTAAGAGACGAGGGTTATCAACCGGTTAATATAAAAATAAATCTTTCACAAAATGAAAATTACTTAGCTCATCAAAACCCTCAAGAGCAATCTCAACAAGAAAAAAATGAATCAGACGCTCAAAAACACCAGAATAATGAAACTCAAGAGGAACCTACCCAAAATTTCGAGGAATATTTAAGGAGTGATCTAAATGCTTAATTCAGTATCGATGGACTCCATATACCAAAGTACGTATGAAGCAAAAAAAGATAGAGAAATAAAGAAAGAGTTAGACAGAGACGCCTTTTTAGAACTACTAGTAACGCAGCTAAAAAATCAAGATCCCACTGAACCACTAAGTAACAAAGATCTTGTTGCTCAGCTTTCTCAACTATCCACCACAGAACAAATAATGAACATGAGCCAAGCGGTACAAGAGATGGTAAATTCACAAATGTCACTTAGTAAATTACAAGCTGCTAGTTTGATAGGGAAAAATGTCGTTATAAATGACAATACTTTAGAGCTTAATAGTGGTGTTGCCGAAGGGATAAATTTTAGTTTAGATAATTCTTCGCAAGTCATTCTAGAAATATACAATTCAAATGGAAGGCTAGTTTATGCAGAAGATTTGGGAGTGAAAGAAGTAGGCTTACATTCTTATTTATGGACTGGAAGAAACAACGACGGCACTATGATGCCAGATGGGGAATATATCTATGGAATATACTCTATCAAAAACGGTCAAATAATTGGAAATCCTGGTCTGAAAAATGGTACTGTAGAAGCAGTTAAATTTATAAACAACGAACTTTATTTAATAGTTGACGGACAAATGTATCCATACTCTGCTATAAACGAAATAAGTGCTTGAATGATTTAATAATACATAAATAATATAAAAACTACAGGAGGAATATAAAATGCTTAGATCAATGTATTCCGGCATAACGGGGATGAGAAACTTTCAAAATCAACTGGATATAGTTGCAAATAATATTGCAAATGTAAACACCGTTGGTTTTAAAGGTTCAAGGGCAACATTTCAAACAACGTTATTTCAAACGCTAAATGCGGGAAATGCTCCTCAAAACCAGCTTGGAGGAACTAACCCAATGCAAATTGGGCTAGGTTCTCAGATGGCTTCCATCGATCAAATCATGACGCAAGGTTCTCCAATGGCTACTGGTAAAGCAACTGACATGATGATTCAAGGCGAAGGATTCTTTATTTTATCTGATGGGACAGGCCAATATTACACTAGGGCTGGAAATTTCACAAGGGATCATAACGGTTATTTTGTAGATCCTGCTTCTGGAATGAAACTTCAAGGTTGGACAGCTAAAATAAACGTGGATGGAGAAAGGGTTATAGACACTAACGATCCTATAGGAGATATTCAAATATCAAGCGGACAGATTATGCCTGCCAAACAAACAACATTTGTAAGGTTAGCACATAATTTAAATGCCGGAGCTGGCATACAGGATACAACGATCGTTGTGAAAAGTAGTTCTGGTGAAAATATACCCGTTAAATTCTCGTTCAAAAGAGACTTAACTAATTTAAATCAAAATGCCTACATATGGGAAGCTGAAATTTTAGGATCTGATTATAATTTTTCTGTTTTTGATCCAACTCCGGCTCCCGGTTCTCTTACTTCTTCAAATACAATGAATGGAAGAGTTGTGTTAGATGATAATGGGAATGTAGTCAATTGGGTAAATTATGATGCAGATGAAGGTCCACTAAGTGATTCAAAAATCTCTATATTCGATACCAAAGGAAATATTGTAGGGTCAAATGGGGATCCGGTTAAAATTAGTACTAGTGATCCTAATGATGCAACACTCGCAGGAACGATAAAAGTAGTCGAGGGTACAGAAGAAATTTATTATGATCCTGAAGATATAAAGATAGATTTTTCTACTCCTAATCAAGTACAAATCACTTTAAAAAAATCAGATGGAACCACCCCTATGACTTTTACTAAAACTTTTACTGGCCCAGTGACAGTGGGTGATTTTAATGATACGCTTTCTTTAGGCATTGATAATGGAAGCCAAACCCTGTCAGGTTTAAGATTAACAGGTGGAAGTGCTGGTGATACAATAGATACCATCACATATTCGGATTTAAAATCCGTTCGAGAAATTATTCAACCACCTTCTGGAGGTTCTATTAGGTTAGCAGACCTAAACAACCCAACAAATTTTGCTGAAGCTACTTATATTAATCCAAACGTTACAACGTCTACTGTGGTTTATGATTCATTGGGTAATCCATACAACGTTTATTTAAAATTCACAAAAATCAATGCGAATACCTGGTATTGGAAGGCAGAGTTAGAAGATGGGACGCCTTTGTACAAAAATACAGCCGATGGGGTGCAAAGCGATGAACCAGCTGAAGGTGTTATTGCTTTTGATTCAAACGGGAATATTGCTGCCACTCAATGGAGAATAGATCCCACAACTGGAAGTATAGATCAAACAATTGACGATGGCAACAATGGTTCAGCGGGTTTTTGGTTCGATCCCAATAAACTTGGAGCTGCTCTAAATCCAAATGTTGATCCACAATCAGCTGCAGGGGCTGGAGCTGTGAACGTTACTATTAATTTTCAAGGTCTTTCTCAATTTTATGCTCCTAATTCTGTAGCGGTAACCGAACAAGATGGTAACGCCCAAGGAACTTTAGATTCTTTTTCAATAAACACAAACGGCCAAATAATAGGAACTTTCACCAATGGTTTAACAGCAGCTTTAGGCCAAGTTGCTTTGGCTTCGTTTAATAACCCTGAAGGTTTATATGCAGTTGGTAATTCTATGTATTCAATGAGCTCTAATAGTGGGCTACCGCAGATTGGTGTTTCAGGTGTTGGAGGGAGAGGAACAATAAATCCTGGGGCATTAGAGATGTCAAATGTTGATCTTGCTGAAGAATTTACCAATATGATAATAGCTCAAAGAGGTTTTCAAGCTAATTCAAGAAGTATAACTACTGCCGATCAGATACTTAATGAGTTGGTTAATATTAAGCGATAGGTTTAATATTTAATAGTGGAGGATAACTATGATTAAATTAACTAAACTTAATGATGACGAGTTTTATATCAATCCATACCAAATAGAAAAAATAGAGTGTCACCCTGATACGACAATTACAATGATGAACGGCCATGTGTATGTTGTTAAAGAAAAGATTGAAGATTTAATCCAAAAAGTGATAGAATTTAATAGGAAGATCTTTAGTACATCAAATTGATTATATATAATTTTAGGATATATTGAATGAAATTTAAGAGGTGGGATAGTTGTGGAAATATCAACTTTAATAGGTTTAGCGTTGGCAATAGTTGCCATAGTGGTTGGGGCAGGAAGTGAGTTTACCACGCTTATAGACATCCCTTCCTTTTTTATAACTATCTTGGGTTCTCTTGGTGCCACTTTTATCGCCCATCCAAGTTCAAGGTCCTTTAAAATTTTCAACGTTATATTAGAAGCCATAAAAAATCCCAAAATAAATAATCTCGAAACTTTGAGAACGTTGTACTCTTTTTCAGAAAAGGCGAGAAGGGACGGAATGATATCTTTAGAGGAAGATATTCCATCAGTTGAAAGTGATTTTTTAAAAGATGGTCTAAGAGCGGCTGTTGATGGGACAGATCCAGAAGAGATTAAAAAAATACTAGAAGTTAAAATGGAAATGTACGAAGAGCAAGAGGAAGATAAAATTTCTGTCTTGGATACATGGGGGGCTATGGCACCAGCTTTTGGTATGATTGGAACACTTATAGGATTAGTACTACTACTTGATACCTTAAGTGATCCTACAACAATAGGGCCAAGAATGTCGTTGGCATTAATTACTACTTTGTATGGTGCATTAATTGCAAATATTATAGCGCTTCCGCCAGCGGAAAAATTAAAAAGACGTATGAGTAAAAATATAAATCAGATGAGGATGATGTTGGAAGGCGTTTTATCTATAGTTCAAGGGGAAAACCCTCATTTAATGGAAGAAAAACTAAAGGCTTTTTTGAGTGATGAGGAAAGAAAAGAGTACGAAAAAGAAAAAGGTGAAGCTGTTCTTTAATTAAAAAGCGGTGATGACAAATGGCCAGAAAAAAGAAAGAACAAAAAGGTGGAGCCAGTTGGCTGCAAACATTCAGCGATATGACTACTTTACTTCTAACAATGTTTATTGCTTTATTTTCTATGGCGACAATAGCACCAGGAAAATTTCAACAAGCGGTAATGAGCTTACAAAGTGTTTTTGAAGGGCAGCCAATGGGCGTATTAGTGGGTGGGAGAAGTATATCCGAAGAACCATTAATAACATCTAATCCAGGAGTTAGACAAGAACTGTTAAAAATAGTAGAGGATGAAAAATATAAAGGTAAAATTACTATTGAGGAAATTGATAAAGGGACGATAATATCTATGAGGGATATTTCGTTTTTTAGGTCTGGAAGTGCTGAGTTAACAGCTGAAGCTAAACAACTTTTATACCAGATAGGGACAATTATATTAGAATACACTCAAAATCCAATAGAAATTTACGGTTACACTGATGATGTTCCAATCTTGCCAACCAGCGTTTATCCATCTAACTGGCATTTAAGCGCTGCTAGAGCTTCCAGCGTAGTTAACTTTTTCACTAGTGAACTCAAAAATAGAAGAATGGTTGAGAGAATGGCAGAGATTAGTGCAGGACAGTTTGATATTGAGTATTTCTATCGATTAGATAGATTTTTCCCCATTGGGCTTGGAGAAAGTGAAATAAGAAGGGAAATTAATCTTTTAAGATCAGAAATAGATTCTAGAAAAACTGCAGCATTAACTCAATTTAAAGAAGGAGAAATAACTCCTGCAGAGTTACAACAAATTGAAAGAGAGCTCGAAAACGAGTACAGCAATAGGTTAGAAAAACTAAGAAATCAGTACAGAAGAATAGATATACTTATTTTAAGGCAACGGGTTCGTTAGAAATACTTTTGGAGGCGGAAATTGTGCAAAATGAAAATTTAGAAACAGGAGAAGAAAGAGCCAAGAAATCAAGCCCTTCTTTTTTAATGATATTGATAATAGTTATTGTAGTGGCTTTATTAATATCTGGAGTTACTTCTTACTTTATAGTTAGACTGTTATCTCCTAATGTTTCACAAACTTCTAGCCAAGCAAGCTCTGGAGATATGGCCACAACACCTGCTAGAGTTATATTAATCAGTGAGGGTTCAAGGTATCCCATGATGTTAAAAGGTGGATATGATGTAGCGGTTGTTGATTCTTTGCAATTGGATGTTGGGAGTAATCAAGCCCGAGATTTAATTACTTCAAATAGATTACAAGTTTTGGAAACAATAAGAATGATATTTATGAATAAAACTAGGGGTGAACTTTCGACACCTCAAGGTATAGAATTAACAAAGAGACAGATAAGAGATAATATTAATGAAATGTTGGGATTTGTAGGTGAAAGAGAATCTTTAGGAGTTATAAAAGTAACTATGATAATAATGACTATAACAACCGCACAATAACTTGTGATTTAAAAGTGAAAGAGGTGTTTTTATGCCTGAAGATGAGGCCCTTACCCAGGAAGAGATAGATAGTATATTAAAATCGATGAGTTCAGGCGAACCTGCTGAAAAAGTCTTAGAAGAATTTGAAGAAGAGAACAAAAGAGTAAAAGAGTATGATTTTAGAAGACCAATGAAATTTTCAAGAGAACAATTAAGAACCCTTCAACTAATTCATGAAAGTTTTGCAAGGGAAATTTCAACGTACCTTTCAGGGCGTTGTCGAACGTTTGTTGATGTGAAATATGCAAGTATCGATCAAATAACTTTTTCTGAATTTCAAAAATCCTTGAATTCTCCCACCTATATAGCAATATTTTCTTCAGAAGCATTTGCTGGGAGTGGTATTTTACAAATGGGTTTGGATTTGGGATATACCATAATTGACAGGCTCCTAGGGGGTTCTGGGACACCTTTAGAAGAAAGTAGAGTTCCAACAGAGATTGAAATGAATATTTTAAAAAAAGAATCTGCCGTTATGCTTAGAATGCTGGCAAGATCGTGGTCTAATATAGAAGAATTTGATATAAATTTAGAAAATCTTGAAACAAATCCACAATTTGTACAGGTAGCACCTTCCAATGAGATGACGATTCTAATAACATTGTCGATTACGATAAGAAACGTTCAAGGATTTATCAATTTATGTTTCCCTTCATCCACATTGGAACCTTTAAACGATAAATTAACCACCAGGATGTGGACAACAACATATAGGCACACAGAAGAATTTAGAGAAAATTTGAAACAGACCTTAATGCTTTCAAAACTTAATTTGTCCGCCATTTTGGGAAAAGCAGTGATTTCTTTAAGCGATTTTTTCAATCTTGAAATTGGAGATGTTATACGTTTAGATTCTTTTTACGATGAACCTATCGATTTAGAAATAGAAAATCATCCAATATTTAAAGTTAAAATAGGTAAAAGTAAAGGATTTTATGCAGGAGAAATTATTCAAAAGAATAAAGAATTGTTAGAAAAATTGTTAGTTGAAGAGAGCATGAGAGAATATTCTAAAAGAAACAAAGATCATCTTAATAAGGAAAAAGAAACCACCGTAGGAGATGAAAAAAATGCCTGACGATAATGAAAAGTTTTTAAGCCAAAACGAATTAGATTCTTTATTAAGTAACTTAAAAAATGAGGATAATGAAGATGATGATGATAATGTTATCGATGAAAATATAGATTCTTTATTAGATGTCATCGGGGAAATCGCTAACATTACTCTTGGTTCAGGAGTTACTACCCTGTCTACGTTACTCAGAAGAAAAATTGAAATAGAATATCCCCAAACAGATATTATAAAATTCAAAAATATTACAACAAATTTTGAAGGAGAACATGTTATAGTTACAGTAGAGTATAAAAAAGGATTATTCGGTATGAACAGTTTAGTCCTTTCTTCAAAGTTAACTAACATTATCGCTGATTTAATGCTTGGAAAAGAAATAGAAGAAATAGAAGAAAGAGAACTTGATGAAATCAGTTTGAGTGCTGTTTCCGAAGCAATGAATCAAATGATGGGAAGTGCAGCAACATCTTTAGCCGAATTTTTAAAGACACATATCGATATTTCTCCTCCCACCACCCAAGTGTTAGACTTTTCAGATCCAAATATAGAGTTCCCTCCTATAGAAACAAATAATGAAGCATACGTTATTTCTATAAAATTTAAAGTGAAGATTACAGGTATCGCAGAAACTTATTTCTGGCAATTTGTACCGGTAAAATTCGCCAATAGGATAAAAGAACTAATGGAAGCATCTTTTGGAAAGTCATCAGAGAATAAAGAAAAAAAGGAGTCTTCTAAAATTAAGGAAAATATTAAAGAATCGAATTCTAAAGTAATAAAAGAAGAAAAGGTAAAAGTAAAACCTGTTGATTTTGGTGAGTTTGAAAAAAGTGAAGAACCAATATCTTCTCAAGTCGATCTTTCAAAATTGGATTTACTAATGGATGTTCCTCTGGAAATAAAAGTTGAATTAGGTTCAACAAAATTGAATTTGAGAGAAATATTAGAACTCCACGAAGGTTCTATGATTCAATTAAACAAACTTGCTGGAGAACCTTTAGATATATACGCTAACGATAGATTAATTGCTAGAGGTGAAGTTGTTGTAATAGATGAGAATTTTGGGATTAGAGTAACTGAAATTGTTTCTCTAAGAGAAAGGACGAAGTCAATTAAATGATTAAAAGAAGAAAAATACTGATTATTTTTTTAGCTATTTCTTCTTTGTTTTTTTCTCAAGAGACTATAGATGGGCTTTTAAAAACTTATCTTGGAAACAAAAACTTAGAGGTTGAGGTTGAAGTATTATTTGAAATTACTGAAACAAAGAAAGTCTCAGCTGAAATTGATTATCTAGGAAATAGGTATTTAATCATAACCTTTGAAAGCCCTTCATTACTAAAGAGTATACATTATTGTTATGACCTTTTTGACAATACACTTTATACCAATGTAAAGCAAGAAGTTGCTCAATACGACTTAATTTCAGTATACACTGCTAATATTCCAACATTGTTGGAGAACTTTTTAATTTTTCTTGACCCCTCTAATTTTGATATTGAAATATTAAAAGAAGAAAATTACGAAGTGCATAAATATCTTCCCAAAACGAGGAATTTTTTGAAGTTAATAAATGTTGATTTTACAAAATTTAATGTATACTATTTTCACCCCTGGGAAGATATAAGGTTATTAGAAATGATTCAAATAATGAATTCAACTGAAAACAAGAAGGTTTCATTAAAAATCGAAAAGATTAAACCTGTCGATGAAAAAACGGCTATATGCAAACTTGAAAATTTTTTTAACTGAATCTTCTTATTATTCATCAATTAATTCAGACAAGGAATAATCTGAATATTCTTTTTTCAAAGTAACTCCTTCTTTCCTCTTTTTCAAATATTTTATTTGTTCATCTAATATTTTTTTATCTTCAGGTTGTCCATGGCCTGGAAAGATTCTGCTAATTTGTAGTTTTTTCATATTTTCTAAGTTAGAAATCCATTCATCAATGTTTGAATTTAGAATTTCTGCATGAACTTTTGAAAAGACAAGATCTCCTGTTATAAGAAAACCATTAGGTTTTATTTCGTATATAGTAGAATCCATCGTATGACCACCGATATTATTAGCAAATAAAATTTGATTTTGAAAGATTACGAACAAATTGCTTTCAAAAATAATAGTATTCTTATTTTTAAAAGCT
The DNA here is from genome assembly GCF_003265365.1 of Petrotoga sp. 9PW.55.5.1. Taxonomy (NCBI): domain Bacteria; kingdom Thermotogati; phylum Thermotogota; class Thermotogae; order Petrotogales; family Petrotogaceae; genus Petrotoga; species Petrotoga sp. 9PW.55.5.1. The sequence continues at coordinate 38,873 of NZ_AUPM01000002.1, forward strand.
TCTTTAAAATTATTGAAGTTAAAGTCCGCCATTTTAGAACTTTCTTTCAAAAACTCTTTATCCATTGAGTTTAGCAAATCAAAAGTTTTTTTTGTCATATATAAATCAAATTTTCTTCTACTAAAAATAGCCCCAAAGGTATGATCAGGATGAAAATGAGTAAAGAAAACTTTCTTCAATCTTTTGGAAGTTTTTTCTTCCATTATTTTCGCCATTTCTTCAAACTTTTTTGGATAAAGAGAACTATCAAATGCCAATAATCCATCGTTATATTCTAAAAAAGTTACGGTGCTTGCTCCATTTTCAAACCAAAAATTATTAATATTTTCATAACTTTCAAACATAGTAATCACCTTTCTGATGTAATATTTGTAATTGAGTTCTTTTAATTTTTCTACAAAAATGATTGATATTCCCTTCATGAGGTGATATAATTTTGTTAGGAATACTAATTATTTTAGGTGGGTGAATCTTTTGATCAAGGAATATATAAAAAAATATTGGTGGAGATATTTAATAGGCGTATTGTTTTTGATTGCTGTCGATATTATACAACTTTTTATTCCTAGACAGATAGGGAGTATTGTGGATACGTTAAATACTCCCACTCCCGATCTTAACCAAGTTAAAACTTTAATTTTTGGAATAATAATGGCCGCTCTCGGTTTAGGTATAGGCCGTGTGTTTTGGAGAATTTCTATAATTGGGGCCGCCAGACTTTTCGAATATAAAACTTGGAAAAAAATGTTCAATCATATAATAGGTTTAGATCAAGATTTTTTTGATAGCTGGAGAACCGGGGATCTTATGACAAGATTTACTTCAGATGTTCTGATGTTAAGACGTTTGATGGGAATGTCAGTAATAATGCTTGTAGACACTGTTGTAATGACTACATTGACTTTATTTGCGATGGGAACTTTTGTAAATTGGCGTTTGACCTTTATCTCTGTTTTACCTTTACCCTTAATAGCTTTTATTTCTCTATTTTTTGGAAAATTTATCCATAGAAGATTCAGAGAACTTCAAGAAAAAACGTCTGAATTATCTAATATAACCGAAGAAAATGTTTCAGGTTCTGATGTTGTCAAATTATATTCAAATTATGAGACTATGGAAAATATTTTTAATAGTAAATCTCAAGAGTTTTATAACTCATACATTAGATTGGTAAAAGTGTGGGGATTGATGTTTCCATTGGCAATGTTTGTTGGTCAGCTAGCCACTATTTTTGTTTTTAATTTTGGTGGTCCTATGGTAATAAACAATCAAATCACCCTTGGTGATTTTATAATGACCAATCAATATATAGGGATGCTAATTTGGCCAATGATGGCTTTAGGGAATCTTGTAAACCTAATTCAAAGGGGAAGAGCTTCACTAAGAAGGGTTAACGAAGTTTTAGAACAAAAACATTCCATACAGGAACCTGAAAGAGTAGACTATGAATTTAAAGGTCATTATCAAATGAAAAACTTAACTTTCAAATATCCTAATACACAAAGGGAAGTATTAAAAAATATAAATATGAGTATAGAACCTGGCCAAATGGTGGCATTTGTTGGTAAAATCGGTTCTGGAAAATCTACGTTAGCAAAACTTCTTGTCAAACTTTATCCAGTTGAAAGAGAACAATTATTTTTGGATGGAAAAGATATTAATGATGTAAATGGAAGATTTATTAGGGACCATGTTTCATATGTTCCTCAAGATAGTTTTTTGTTCTCTATGACAATACGAGAAAACATCGCCTTTTCCGATGAAGAAAAAGAGGAGTTGGTTGAGGAGTACGCAAAACTTTCTCATGTTCATGATGACATAATGGGCTTTGAAAGGAAATATGAAACTATAGTGGGGGAAAGAGGAGCCACTTTATCAGGAGGTCAAAGGCAAAGAGTGACGATAGCAAGAGCATTAGCCAAAAGGTCTGAAATGATTATTCTGGATGATTGTCTATCTGCCGTTGATACTGAAACAGAAGAAGAAATAATAGGAACGCTTAGGCAAGAAACAAAAGGGAAAACGATCGTTGTTATATCTCATAGATTAAAGGCGGTTAAAGATGCGGATCAAATATTTGTTTTTGATAACGGTGAAATAGTAGAAAGAGGCAACCATAGTCAGCTAATATCAAGAGAAGGAATATATTATTCTATGTATATGAAACAATTAATAGAAAAAAATCTGGAGGAATAAAACTATGGCATCTGTTCATGAAGATATCTTTCTAGAAGAACAAGAAAAAAGTGAAGGCGATATAAAAACATTAAGAAAATTGTGGGTTTATATAAGAAAATATAAATTCCTTTTATTTTTAACCTTTTTAACCCTTGCTTTTGCCACAATAATAGAGCTTGCTTTACCTTTTCTTATACGATACGGAATTGACGAAGTTATAAACGTAAGTCACACTTTTAATGTTAGCCAAGGAGCACAAAATCAATTTGTTGAAGATGAAAATGGGCCTTATACTTTAGAAAAAAGAAGTAACAATTATTATATGATAAACAATGAAACCGGTGAAAGTATCCAAGTTCCACCTGAAGAATATGCAGAATATTTTGATTCTGCCATTAGAAGAATTAGATTATTTAGTATGGCTTTTATTATAATTTTGGCAGGGCAATTTTTCTTAAATTATGCTCAAGTATTATCTGCCAATCTGGTAGGTCAAAAGGTAATCTATAATTTAAGAAAAGATCTCTTTTCTCATATTCTTAGACTAAAATACACTTTTTTTGAAAAGAATCCTCCTGGTAAGGTAACTACCCGTGTAGTAAACGATACCCAAAATCTATCGGATTTTTTTAGTGAAGTAGTTACTAGTTTGTTAAAAGATATAGCAATAATTATTGGTGTTGTTGTCTTAATGATGGTTCTAGACTTTAAATTAAGTTTATACACACTGACAATGTTTCCTGTCATTATAGTATCAGTGATTATATTCAGATATTTTGATAGAAGAGCATACGACAAAGTAAGAACAAGAGTTTCTGCCTTAAATTCTTATTTAGCAGAAAACTTATCAGGAAGTACCGTTACTAAACTATTTAATCAAGAAGAAAGAAAAAGAAAAGAATTCGATTATATGAGTACCAAAGTATACAAAGCTAACGTTGAACAAATGTATGTCTTTGCAATATTCAGGCCTTTAATGAGTCTTTTACAATACTTTACCATTAGTTTGCTTCTTTGGTTTGGTTCAATATTACTAACAGATGGTCAAACTACTTTTGGAACAATATATGCTTTTACATCATATGTTGATATGTTTTTCAGACCTCTATTTGATCTAGCTGAAAAATATGATATTATGCAAAGTGCTTTTGCTTCTGCTGGAAAAATCTTTAAAATAATGGATCATCCAAAAGAAGATTTTGGTAAAGGAAAGTATAACACTATTGAAAGAGGAAAAGTAGAATTTAAAGATGTGAAATTTTCTTATGACGGACATAATGAAGTTTTGAAAGGGGTTAACTTCAAAATAGAACCTAACGAAAGAGTTGCGATAGTTGGTGAAACTGGTTCTGGGAAAACAACTATAATAAAATTAATTAGTGGACTTTACAGGTACAATGAAGGTAAAATACTTATTAACGATAAAGAACTGTACGATTACGATTTGAATGAAGTAAGAAAAAAAATCGCCGTTGTACCTCAAGATGTTTTTCTTTTTTCGGGTACTATATTAGATAACATGAGACTTTTTAACAAAAATATACCAGAAGAAGAAGTTATAAAAGTTTCGAAATCTGTTTTCGCAGATGAGATTATATCTAGATTGCCTCAAAACTATAATACGGTAATAACTGAAAGAGGAAGTACCCTTTCTTCTGGTGAAAGACAATTAATAGCTTTAACAAGAGCTGTTTTGTTTGATTCTAAAATAATAATACTTGATGAAGCAACATCGAATGTTGATGTAGAAACAGAATTTCTCATACAACAAGCCTTAACTAAAATATCAAACAGAGTTACTATAATTTCTATAGCTCACAGACTATCAACGGTCAAAAGCTCCAACAGAATAATAGTAGTTCACAAAGGTTTAGTTGTAGAAGAAGGTACACACAATCAACTAATCAATAATAAAGGAATATACTACGATCTATATAGATTACAGTTTGAGAAAAGCTAAAGATTAATATTAATTAAAATAATTATAAAAGGGGGATTATGAGTGAATTTCTATGACAGAATTCCCGCAAATACAAAAGTATCTCCAATTTCTAAAGAACTTTATCTTGAGAATGAATCTAAAACAGCTGTGTTAATCATTCATGGCTACACAGGTTCGCCCCATGACATGTATTATATTGGAAGGCAAATACATAAATCAGGATTTGCAATATATATTCCTAGATTACCAGGCCATGGTACGAATTCTATAGACTTTTTAAACTCCAATTGGAAAGACTGGCTTAGGAAATCCTTAGATTCATACCTAAACCTAAAATCTCTTTATGAAAAAGTTTATATTTTAGGTTTATCAATGGGTGGAGTATTAGCTACACTTGTTGCAAGTAAGTTTAATCCTGAAAAAATAGTTTTAGCAGCACCTGCTTTAAAAGCAAATGATTGGAGAATAAAAATTACTCCTTTTGTAAAATATTTTACTAAAAAAAGTAAAAAGAAAAATCCCATAACATTTGAAGATGAGAAAGTTAATTATTTAGCAAGAGAATATTGGAATTATGACTGGCCATCCAAAGCAGCAGATCTGTACAAGTTGCAACGTCTTGCAGTCAAGAAACTTCCCGAAATAAATTCTAAAACTTATGTTGTCCTATCAAAAAAGGATGATGCAGTTCCACTTTCTGTAAAAGAATTAATTGAAGAAAATATCAAATCTCAAAAAAAGTTTATGATTCTAGAAGAAAGTGGGCACGTTGTCGTTAACGACAACGAAAAAGAAAAAGTAGCTCAACAGGTAATAAAATGGTTAAAAGAAGAATAAAGAGTAAAATTTAACAATAACTTTTTTAACTATTTATAGATTTTAATTATAATAAATATGACTATATTAGTCATATTTATTTTTAAATTATGGAGGTATTTAGATTGGGTATCCAGCTGTGATAAACAAAGACGGGGTAGAAAGAACTATAAATATAACGTTAAACGAAGAAGAAACAAAAAAATTTGAAAACTCAAAAAAATAATTCAAGAATATCTAGTAGAAATTTAAAAAATTTTTCAACAGATTTCATGCAAAAAAACTAATATGATCACTATGTTGAGAAGAAGTATGTTATAATAAAAAAGTAATTAGATAAATATATTAAAAAACGATAGGGGGGAAAAAATGAAAAAGTTCACTATTTTTATTTTTTTTAATTTTTTTGTCTTTAACTGTTTATCCTATAGAATATTTAATACTCAAATCTGATATTACAGGAGATCTGGAGGGAAGGGTTGAAGTTCCTTATTTTTTTGGTTCAAAAAGTGAACCTACCACATTACTTTTAAACGCTTACATTTCAAAGGATGTTGAAAATTTTCTTAGTGAATGGTATGATAATTCTTTAAATTTACCCCTTCTTGAGGAAGATATAAAGCCTATTATAGAGGCTGTTATTGAATCTCAAGTTGGATATCTTTCTTCAAGCTTTGTTAGTTTTTATATGGACTATTTTTCTTTTCAAACTTATCAAGCTCATCCAATGACTGTTCGTAAAACATATAATTATGATTTATGTAGGAACAAATTCGTAAGTATCTATGATATATTAGGGGATAATACAAAGGAAAGCAGAAAAATTATCATAGATACTATAAACTCAGAAATAAAAAGTAATAGTGAATTTTATTTTAATACCAAAATCGATACTCTTGATTATTATCAAGATTATTACATTTTTGAAGATAATTTAGTAATAGTTTTTCAGCTTTATGAGATTGCTCCTTATGTTTCAGGTATAAGAGAATTCAGTTTTCCTTTAGATAAATTGGGGATACAATTGTCTAACGAGGGGGTAAAACATTGATTAAGGCGGTTAATTTAACAAAAAAGTTCAAGGATTTCACAGCGGTTCATGAGGTTAATCTTGATGTTAAACCAGGTGAAATTTACGGTTTTTTAGGTCCCAATGGGGCAGGTAAAACAACAACTATTAGAATGCTTACCGGCACATTAAAGCCAACATCCGGCCAAATTCTTATTTTGGATAAAGATTACAATAACTATGAATTGGAAATAAAAAGAGAGATAGGAGTTGTACCTGATGAACCAAAGATGTACGAAAATCTCAAAGGTTCGGAATATATAGAATTTATTATGAATATTTATAGACTTGATTCAAAAGAAATATATTCTAGGTTTAATGAGATATGTGAAGCTTTTGGAATAGATTACCTTAACGATTATATAGGGGATTACTCTCATGGTATGAAACAGAAATTAATGGTTGCTTCTGTTTTAATGAGAAAACCAAAGGTAATTTTTCTTGATGAACCAACTGTAGGTCTTGATGCAAGAGCAGCACGTATACTTAAAGAATTACTTCAGAAATACAAAGAAGAAGGATCTTCTATTTTTTTTACAACACATATTCTTGAAATAGCAGAAAAAATGTGTGACCGAATAGCGATTATAGATCACGGGGAGATACTAGCAGAAGGAAATATGCAAGAGTTACAAACTCTTTCCAAGCAAGGTAGTAAAAGTTTAGAAGATATATTTTTAGAATTGACTGGTGGAAATGAAGTAAAAGATATTATTAAGGAATTATGAGGCGATAAAATGAATGAATTAAAATTACTCTTACAATATTCATTTAAAAACAAAACTCGCCCAAAAAAGAATAGAAAAGGAAAAGAGGTCAGGCCAGGGGCTTTTTCTACTATTATAGGTTTTCTAATCGTTCCTATAATTTTTTTGGCAGTTATAATTCCTACCATGTTGGCTTTATCAGGAAGCTTTGATTTAAACATCCCTTTAACTCAGTTGGGACTTGATGCAAATTATACATTGCTTGAATTAATTTTTGCACCATCTTTTTTACTTATGGGAGCGATATTTATAATCCAATTTTCACCAATGATAGTAACAACATTATACGATAACGATATGAATGAAATATTATTGACCATGCCGATTAAACGTTCTACTCTTTTTTTTGCCTCAACCATCGATAGTTTAATTATGTCAGGAATAGGCAGTGGAGCATTTCTTGCGATGGCTATCTCTTATTTTATTATGAAAGATGGAAATATTTTCTTTTCTATTGTATCAACTATCGGATATTTTCTTTTTTTGATCACGTTTGGTATAGTTTTGGGATTGATAATGTCTTTGTTCGTTGGTAAAACCTCAGCTAAAAGAATGGCTCAACTTTCATATTTTATTGGAATCATTATATTTGTATTGATTCCACAATTTATTCCAAGAATGATGACCAGCGATCCTGAAAACCTTGTTGAAAATTTAGGGAATACTTTGAAGGTTTTTATGAATCCTTTCTGGCCACACGTGCAGTTTATTAACGCTTCAAATGGGAATATTCTATCTTTAATTTTTATATTTGCAAATTCCATTATTCTTCTATATTTTGTTTATAGATATTCTAAAAACCTTGATTTATCAACATCAAGAAAAAAATCTAAAGTTAAAAAAGTAGAAAAATTCAAAACCAAGAGATTACCTCTTTTTGAAAAAGATAGAAAATTGCTATTTAGAAATTCTCAACTATTGTTCATGATGATATATCCAATAATATTACCTGCTATATTATCTATTTCAGGAATGCAAGATCTAACTTACATGGCTTTATTTTTTATGTTCATCGCAGCATCTTATTCTGCCATGATCTCAGCCTACATGTTGACTGAAGAGATAAAAATATGGCCAGTACCTAAATTATTCCCTTTTAAAACTCAAACGATGGTTAATTCCAAGGTAATGATCGCAACAGGGCTTTACTCAATCGAATTTATATTGCTAACGTTAGTTTTTTCATTAATTCTACCATTTGAAATCTTTAATCTTATACTAATTGTTCCTACAATTGTTTTGTTATACTACTCTTCACTTTTGGGAGCAAGGATATTTTTAAGTGATTCAAAAAGAGATGTTTCCCAGATGAATAAAGTTTTTAATGGGAAAGAAACGATAATAATTGAATTGGTTACTATGGGGTATGCTGTTGCAATTTTCGGTTTGCTATTTTTCTATAAACTTATGTTATCTCAAGGACCCATGTGGATATTTAAGAACCTAGGAATGCAACTCACTTCAATAATAATACTAGGAATTGTTATCACTTTGGTGATTATAATAATCTTTTCAATTAGAAAAGAACAAAAAAAGATCGAAAGATATATAGATGCTATGGAATAAAGAAAGGAGACACTCAATGGACATTCCAGTTATTTCCGGGGGAAAGTCAGTAGAAAGAGAAATATCGTTTAAAAGCGCTCAAAACGTATGTAAGAGTTTAAAAAATTTAGGATATAATCCAATATTGATAGATTTAAGTGACGATGATTTTTTGCAAAAGATAAAAAGTTACACAATTGCTTTTAATATAGTTCACGGCGATTTTGGTGAAGATGGAAGGTTATCTTCAATTTTAGAACTATTAGATATTGATTACACATCGTCGGGCCCTGAAACCTGCCTTGCAACATACGATAAATTCATTTTTTATAACCTTTTTAAACATTATATACCTTTTCCAAAGACCATATTAACTAATAAGCTGATTTCCGCTCCTTTTAATTATCCATTCATCATTAAACCACGAAAAAGTGGTTCGAGTAAAGGGGTATATATTATTCATGATGAAAATGAATATCATTTTTATCTAGAAAAAGACCTAAGAGAATATGGTGACATTCTCATTCAAGAATATATCAAAGGAAGAGAAATAACCATATCTTATATTCAAAAAAAGGACAAATTTGAACTTCTACCAATACTTGAAATAATTCCTAAAAAAGAGTTTTATGATTATGAAGCAAAGTACAGTGAAGGTGTGACAGAACTTAAAATATTGGAGAATCCATCGCAGCAAATAATTGATAAAATTGAAAATATAGGAAATCAAATTATGAGTCTTCTCAACTTCAAAGATATGTTCAGAATAGATGCCATATTAAAAGGCGATGATGTATTTATACTTGAAATCAATACCGTTCCAGGACTCACAAATTTAAGTGATCTTCCTACATCAGCGAAAGCAGCGGGGATAACTTTTGATGGTTTAATTGATATAATTTTAAAAAACCATCTTATCGAGGAAAACCAAGATAAAATAGCACAAGGAGGACTAAAAAATGGAATTTCACGGAACAACAATATTAGGCGTTAGAAAAAATGGTAAAACGGTTATATGTGGAGATGGGCAGGTAACGATGGGAGAAACAATATTCAAAGGAAACGCAAAAAAAGTTAGAAGATTGGGCGAAGGTAAAGTAATTTCAGGTTTCGCAGGTTCAGTAGCCGATGCATTAGCCCTATACGAACGTTTTGAAGGAAAATACAAAGCCTCTCATGGGAATCTAATGAAAGCCGCTGTTGAATTGACAAAAGAATGGAGAATGGACAAAGCGTTAAGAAGACTCGAAGCTCTTTTATTAGTTGCAGACAAAGAGAACATGTTTTTGATATCTGGAAATGGTGAAGTGATGGAGCCTCAAGAAGATGCAATTTCCATAGGTTCGGGTGGCCCTTATGCTTATGCTGCCGCAACAGCTCTTTTAAGAAATACTGATTTAGACGCAGAAGAAGTAGCTAAACAAGCTATAAAAATTGCTGGAGAGATATGTATCTATACTAACGACAATATCACCATGGAGATAATAGAATGAACGAAAAAATCATGGCTGTTCCAACAAATATTTTGTTAGAAAATTTAGGTATTAAAAATAAAAACTTCACCAAAGTTGAGTTTTCAAAGTTCACTAAAGTTTTGGAATATGCCGAATTTTTTTCCAGAAATGAGATTGAAAATAACAAAAATTACAAACAAATCATACCATACGTCGTATTTAAAAATAAAGAAAACAAAATTCTTGTATTAAAAAGAACAGAGAAACAAGGAGAAAAACGCCTTCACAATAAAGTATCAATAGGAATAGGCGGGCACATAAACGAAAACGATAAAGGTTTCTCTTTTGAGCAAACCTTTTTCAAAGGGATGGAACGTGAAGTCAACGAAGAGTTATGGATTACCCCTCCTACGAAATACGTATATTTAGGGATAATTAATGATGATTCTGAAGATGTTTCAACCGTACATTTAGGGGTTTTATTTGTTGGACATGTTGAATCAGCAGAAATAAAAGAAGTGGAAAATTTCGAAAGTATTTGGCTCACAAAAGAAGAATTAAACAATTTAAAAGGTGTAGACTACGAAGGTTGGACAAAAATAGCCTTAGAAAATATTTAAATCCAAATTCCCCTTCCTCGAAGGGGTGGATGCAGCGTTTTATGCTGCAGACGGGGGTAGTCGGTTCTATTCCCCTTCCTCGAAGGGGTGGATGCAGCATTTTATGCTG
>NZ_AUPM01000003.1 GCF_003265365.1 Petrotoga sp. 9PW.55.5.1
GAGAGTAGCGAGGAGGTCAAGCGAAAGCGATAACAGAAATAAGTGAAGAGATAGAAGGATCAAGGGAAGTAATAGACAACCAACTAAAACAAGCGATAGGTATAAACGAAGAAGCAAAAGAGTTGAGTGAAATATCAACAGAGTTAAAAGGTTTGGTTGAGAGTTTTAAGATGTAAAGGCAAAAAATTTGTGGCTCAAAAAAGCAGATTGAAAAATCTGCTTTTTTTGTTTGCATGTGATATAATTAATATATAGAAAAGATATTTAAATATTCTTAAATCATGGATTTAATAACTTAATTAAATTCTTATAGGAGGTGTAAGGATTATGAAAAAATATCTTATATTTTTAGTTCTTATAACCTTTCTAGTAACGAATGTAGTTGCTGTTAAAATAAGTATAGCTGTTGAATCTATAGAAGATAGAACAGAATTATTGAATAGGCAGATAGAAGAATTTGAAAATCAGAACCCTAATATAAGTGTAGAAACTTTTTTAATTCCAAGTTATCCTGGTTCTACATATAAGTTTTATGGTACATTTGTTGTAACTAATAAAAAAGAACCAACAATATTTACTTTGGATTTTAGTTGGATTGAAGAGTTTTCGCCTTTTTTATTGACTATTGAGGATGGATATGATTATTTTGAAATGAATAAATTTTTACCTCCAGTTATTGAAGCAGTGAAAGTAAATGAAGAAATAAAAGCCATACCTTATTATTTAGAACCTGGATTGCTTTATTATCGTAAGGATTTGCTAGATAAGTATGGTTATAAACCTCCAAAGAGTTGGAATGAATTATATGAAATAGCGCAATATATTTCTACAATGGAAGGTATTTATGGATTTGTATGGGAAGGGGCTAGATATGAAGGTTTAACTACCTTTTTCTTAGAAGTTTTATACTCTTTTGGAGGGAAAATATTTGAGGAAGATAAATTTGTTTTAAACAGTCAAGAGAATAAGAATAAAGCTATTGAGGCATTAGAACTTATGAAAAGTTTTATAGATGATGAATTATCTCCGAAAGGTGTAACAACTTATCGAGAGGAAGAGTGTAGAAATATTTTTCAAAATGGAGAAGCTGTTTTCATGAGGAACTTAAGTTATGCCTGGCATTTGGTAAATTCACCTGATTCTAATATTAAAGGAAAAGTTGGATTTGTGCCTTTACCAAAAACAAATTATGTTGAAAATAATGTGTCTGTTTTGGAAGGTAAAGCTTTAGCAATCAATCCTAATGCTACTAAAGAAGAAATAGAAGCTGCAAAAAGCTTCATAAAATTTTTGTTAAATTCAAATAATCAAGCTCAACTTTTTGCATTTCTGAATTTTATGCCTGTAAAAAGAGAGATTTTTGATAACTCTTTAATATCTCAAACTGATTCAAATTTATTAAAATTTGAACCTATTTTAGAGAATCTAGAACTAAAGCCTAAGTCTTCAATTTATACAGAGATTTCATTTGTTATTCAGAACAATGTATATGATGCATTAACTGGAAGAGTTTCTGTTGAAAAGGCCGTAACAGATATGATTAACCAAATAGAATTTTTGATACAATAAGATATTTATAATTATAATTTTTTAAAATTTAAAAAGTGGAGGTGCAAACTTCGTGTACAGTGTAGATAGACAACAAGTTGTAAGGAATTTAGTAACCAAAACAGAGTCTAAAATTGTTTTACTGGTAATGGATGGAATAGGAGATTTACCGAAGGATGGGAAGACACCGTTACAAGCAGCTTATAAACCTAATATGGATGCTCTTGCAAGAGAAAGTGATTTAGGTCAAAGTGTTCCTGTTCTACCTGGCATAACTCCTGGTAGTGGCCCAGGTCATTTATCCCTTTTTGGTTATGATTCATTAAAATACAACATTGGAAGAGGTATCTTGGAAGCTTTAGGAGTTGGGGTAAAGGTTGAAAAAAGAGATGTTGTAGCAAGAGGGAATTTTGCTACCATAAAAGATGGAATACTTGTTGATAGAAGGGCAGGCAGACCTGCTAGCGAAGAATCTAAAAAAATAGTAGACCTTTTGTCTGAAAAAATTAAAAGGATTGATGATGTTGATATAACTTTCTACCCAGGCAAAGAGCATAGATTTGTTGTTAAATTTACAGGGGACAATCTTTTTGACGAGGTAGCAGATGCGGATCCTCAAAAAGAAGGGCTGCCTATGGAATGGGCCAAAGCCTTGAACCCTGATTCAGAGAAAATGGCAGATATAGTAAACAAATTAATAAAACAAATAGAAGAAGTACTAAAAGATCAACCTAAGATGAATTTTGCTTTATTGAGAGGTTTTTCAAAGCATCCTCAGTTACCTTCTTTTGAAGAAAATTATAAATTGAAAGCCGCAGCCATCGCAACTTATCCTATGTATAAGGGTTTGGCGAAATTGGTAGGAATGGATGTTTTAGAAGCTGGACAAACAACGGAAGAAGAGGTGGAAACTCTAAAAAAGGTATGGAATGAATATGACTTTTTCTATTTCCATGTGAAAAAAACTGATTCTTATGGAGAGGATGGAAACTTTGAGGCGAAAGTAAAAGTTATAGAAGAGACGGATAAAGCAGTCAAAGAAATATTAAGTTTAAATCCTGATGTTTTAATTATAACGGGAGATCATTCTACGCCTGCTTTGCTTAAGTCTCATAGCTGGCATCCAGTACCTATATTGCTTTACTCAAAATATGTTAGGAAAGGTCTGTCTATTTCTTACGATGAGTATGAATGTGCAAGAGGAACTTTAGGAACTATATCCGCCCTAGATATTATCCCACTTGCTTTAGCAAATGCTGGAAAGCTTGATAAATATGGAGCATGATAAGATAAAATAGAAAAAGGCAGGCTTAAATGCCTGCCTTTTTTAGAATATTTTTGCATTAGAAAAATCAAAGATGTAAGGAATACCTTTTTTTAAATTACATTCTTTAGAAAAAATACTTACTTTTAAATCTTTATCAGACATTAATTCTATTTTTTCATGAGTGATTTTAACTTTTAATTTTGCTTTTTTCCAAAAAATGTTAAAGGACACACCATCCCATTTTTTGGGTAACCAAGGATTAAAACTCAAGGTCCCATCTTTAGCTATATTCATACCTCCAAAACCGTAAACGAGACTTTGCCATGAACCCCCAGTAGAAGCAGCGTGTAATCCGAGGCTTGTATTACCTTGATTATCTTCTAAATCGGTCATAACTGTCTTAATGAAGTATTCGTAGGCGTTATGTGTATCACCAACTTTTAATCCCATAATAGAGTACATTGATGGGCTTAATGATGATTTGTGCATAGTTCTTTTTTCATAGTATTCATAATTAATTTTCTTAGTATTATAATCAAATTCATCTTCTAAAAGCAATAAAAGCATTACAACGTCTGCCTGTTTAACAAGTCTTGTTTTGTCGAGCTTGTTGAGTTCAACTCCTTTTGGCCATATAGGCATTTTATTTTTATCCCATTCTTTGATTAGAAAATCTTGCAAATCGAAATATCCTTCAAACTGTTCAATCAGTTCTGTTTTATCAAATTTAGGAATATAAATTTTATTTGAGATGTTTAACCAATTTAAAAAGTCATTTTCAGATAAACCTAGATATTCACATAAATTATTGTATTTAATTGGATCTTTTTCTTTTAACCATTTGGATAGTTCAAAAGCTTTAGCTAAATTCCATTTCGCCATATAATTAGTGTAAGCATTGTTATTAACGTGTTCGTGAAATTCATCTGGTCCTATGACATTTCTTATTTCATATCTATCTTTTTCTTTGTTGTATTCTATTCTTGATTCCCAGAATTTAGCAGTTTCAAAAAATAACTCTACTCCAAATTTTTTCATAAAGTCTTCATCATTAGTAGCTCTAAAGTACTCCCAAAAAGCAAAAGGAATATCTGCAGAAATATGTATTTCTTCGTCTCCAGTCCATATTCTTACAGGATTTCCCAAATAATCCCTCCCCCATTTAGGAGTTGTTTCTAACCCATTATAAGTAGATTCCCAAGGAAATTGAGCTCCTTTGTAACCGTTTAATTTGGCATTTTTCCTTGCCCCAGATAAAGTATTGTATCGGTACAGAAGAAGTGATTTAGCTACTTTGGGTTGTGTATATATAAAAAATGGTAACATAAAAATTTCTGTATCCCAAAAAATATGCCCTTTGTATCCTTCACCGTGCAATCCTTTTGCTGCAATACTTACTGTATTATCTTTATCGTTTGCACAAGAAGTTAACTGAAAAACATTAAACCTTATTCCCAATTGAGCTTTTTCATCGCCCATTATTTCTATATCTATATTATCCCAAATTTTATCCCATTCTTGAAGGTGGTTTTTAAGTTCTTTTTCATATCCTACATAAGCGAAAAAATTAAGTCTTTCTTCTGCTGCTTTTTCTAGATTATCTATTTTATCTCTAGATGTAAAAGTTACACCGTATTTGTAAATTGTATAGACATTTCCTTTTTGAAGAAACACTTCATAGAGCTCTTTTACTATGTTATCAATACTTTTATAGACCCTATTTCTTAGTAAATTGTTGTTTTCTTTAACGCATTTTATACGAGATGCTTCAATAAGAGTTAACTTTTTTTCTTTTGTACAAGATTTTAGTAAAATTCCTGGTTTTAGATCATTTAATTTTAAAACATCATAGTGTTTTGCTTCACTATAAGGTTCGAAAACAGAATTAACTGTTGACCCGTCTATCTGGTTTTCAATAATTAATTTACCATTGAAATTCTTAGGAATTATTTGATACTTTGCACCCCATATATGATGATCACTTTTGCTTACAAATCTTTCCGAAATAACTTCTAATACTTTCCCCGAGTTCAATTCAATTTCAATGTATGTTTTTAATAAGGCTTGTTTCATGTCTAAATATCTGTTAAAGCTTAAGATTTTCTGCTCATCCAAATTAATCTGTTCACCATCAATATAAAAATTAATTGAAAGAGGATCAGGGCAGTTGACCAGTTCTTCGACTTCAGAACTTGCACCATCGTATATACCTGCAATGAAATTCCCCCTCCATCCATCTTTTGAAAATTCATTGAAACCTCTTAGACCTCTATATCCATTAGCTAGTGTGAACAATGTTTCATATTTTTTGTTTTCTTTTTTGTTATATTCATTTTGTTCTATTTTCCATTGATCCAAAATCTACTCCCTCCTTACGATGATAATTAGAATATAATATATGAATTATGATTGCGAGAATTTGGTTTAATAAGAATTTTAAAAGTTATTAAAAAGAGCAATGTTTATATTTTGAAAATCTGGTATAACTATATCAGCATCTTTAAGTATTTCCTTGTTCCCAACTCCAACAACTTTCATACCAGCTTTTTTTGCAGCTGCTATTCCTGCAACTGCGTCTTCAAAAACTACAGCTTCTTCTGGAGCGATATCTAAAATCATAGCAGCTTTTATAAAAATTTCTGGATCAGGTTTAGCTTTACTTACCATATTTCCATCAACAACAGTATCAAAAAAATCATTTAATTTTAATCTTTCCAATATAATCCTAGTATTTTTACTTGCTGATGCGACAGCAAGTTTTATCCCCTTCTTTCTCAGAGTATCTAAAAAGTTTTCTACCCCTGGAAGTATTTCTTCTTTTTTCATTTTATTTATATATTCGACATACCAACAATTTTTTTTTATCTGCTAATTTCTCTTTTTCTTCTTCATCTAGATTTAAATGTCCTATTTCCAATATAATTTCTAAACTTTTCATTCTGCTTACACCTTTAAGTCTTTCATTATCACTTTCATTAAAAGGAATTTTTAATTCATCAGCTAATCTTTTCCAAGCAAGAAAATGATATTTAGCAGTATCGACTATAACACCATCTAAATCAAAAATACAGGCTTTTATCACAAAAGAACCCCCTCTTAACTTTTTAAATTTATCCTTTCACAGCAGCAGCTCTTCCGGTTTCAACAAATTGTTTTTGGAAAGATAAAAATATTATTATCATTGGTATAGTCATTATAATGGTAGCTGCCATCATATATTGCCAAAATGTATAATAAGATGTTTTAAAGAAATTTAATCCTAAAGTTAAGGTGTACATTTCTTGGCGAGAAGTAATGATTAATGGCCATTGAAAATCATTCCATGCTCCAAGGAAAGTATATATAGCTAAAGCTCCGATGGCGGGTTTAGCATTTGGTAAAACAATTTTAAAAAAGGTACCTCCTATACCCGCTCCATCAATCCTTGCAGCTTCTTCCATCTCCTTTGGAAAGTTCATAAAAAATTGCCTCATCAAAAAAAGTCCAAAAATGTTGGCTAGTTTAGGGAAAAACATTCCGGGGTAGGTGTTCACTAAATTCCAATTAACCATTAACGTATATTGAGGAATCATAGTAACTTGAGCAGGAACCATCATAGTTCCTAAAAAAAGAGCAAACCAAACTTCTTTTAAAGGGAACCGTAATCTTGCAAAAGCATAACCCCCTAGGGTACCGATTAATATGTTTCCGATAGTTATAAATCCAGCATATATAACAGTATTTAAAAACCATCTTGAGTACAAAGGGACAAGTTCGAATACTTTACCATAATTTTCTAAGGTTAAAGGTGCACCAAAAGCCTTAGGAGGCCATTCAAAAAGCCGTATGTTAGGAGGCCAGCTCATGACATCTGTTCCTTTAGCTACACCATTTTCATCGACATATGTCATAGGAACAAAGGAAACAATAGCTGCCCATAAAAATGGGAATAATGATATTAAAGTATAAACAATTAAGATAATATATGAAACGATTCTAGCAATTTTCCAATTCTTATTTGACATTTCATCACCTCAATATTCTTCTGGAATATATCTACGCTGTAAAAATGTAATAAACATAATTATTGCAAAAAGCACAAGAGCTAAAGAAGAAGCGTATCCCATATTTCCATATTCAAATGCGTTTTTATAAATATAGAAAGAAATAGTTATATTCCTCATATTTTCAATTAGAAAATAAATTTGATCAAACACTTGCATACAACCGATTGTTCCCATTACTATGACAAATAAGATCTGAGGCCTTAATAGAGGAAGAGTAATTTTCCAGAATTTTTGAGAACTAGTGGCTCCATCTATTTCAGCAGCTTCGTATAACGAAGATGGAATATCTTGCAATCCTGCTAGGAAAGTGATCATAAAATATCCCGCAGTTGCCCAAATATTCATTATCATTATTGAAAATAATGCGGTATTAGGATTATTTAACCAATCGATTGGTTGATACCCTAATCCACCAAAAAGAGCAACTAAAATTCTATTTAAAATACCTGGTTTGGAATAGATTAACCAAAAAATCATCGATATAGCTGCTGAAGAGGTTATGGCAGGTAAGAAAAAAACAACTTTATAAAATTTAACCCCTTTTACTTTTAAATTTGCCGCAACAGCTAAAAGTACTGCTAAAAAAGTTTGTATTGGAACAACAATAACTGTATATATTAATGTATTCAAAAGCGATATTCTTACGTAATCATCGTTGAACATTCTTTTGAAGTTTTCAATCCCCACAATTTGGGGTGTATATTTTCTAAACAAATTTTTCTGATCTATCATGTAAGTTGTCATGAATTCCGAATTAGTCATTGTTTCATTCAAATTACCTTCCAGAAAATCTTTAAATAGTTTTTCAGTATCAAAATATTTTAAAATAGCTTCCTTTTGTTCTTCATTTAAATTCAAACCTACATCATACTGAATAAAGGGTAATACATCAAAAAAATCTGATATCTCATTTATTGATTTTACATCAGTTTGAAACATTCCGATATGTAGTTCAATAGCTTCTTGAGGATTTATAGGTACTTTAAATTTTTGTGTTTCTAAAGGATTAAAATTAGTAAAACTATAATAGAAAATCATTATAATAGGATAAATAATAAACAGTAGCACTGTGATTATAACGGGGGAAGCAAATAAATAACCTGAAATTGCTTCTCGAATTTTGGGTTTCACCGTATCACCTCTTTCTAAAAATTGATGAGGGAGATCCCTCATCAATACAAAATTTATAAAAAAATTATTTTTAAAAGATGTCGATAAAATTATTGCCTTACCCAAGAATCGTAATTTTTTTCTATGTTTCTAACAGCTTCTTCTATGGTTATTCTTCCTGCGAAAAGATCGTTTAACATGGAATTCAAATAGTCGTTTGCTTTTGCGAAAATACCCGTTGGGGTGGGAACTCTCCATGGATATCCAAATTCAACCGAATTATAGAAAACTTGTTTCATAGGATCGGTGTCTTTTGCCGCTACACTTTCTCTTGAGCCTAAAACACCGGCTTTTTCTACAAATATCTCTTGTCCTTCGGTGACTAAGAATTTTAAAACTTCCCAAGCTTCGTTTTTGTTAGGAGATTGTCTGTTCATTCCCCAAGCAACAGTATAGATCATTGTCGAATCTACTACTAAATTTGGTAGTTCAACTATTCCAGTTTTTGCTTCTATATTTGGAAAACTCTCTCTAATATAACCTAATGCCCATGGTCCTGACATTACCATAGCTGTCATTTCTTTAGCGAATGCGTCTCCAAGCCATCCTGCTCCTAAAGTGGAGGGTTCATAAGCAAGTTCATAATTTTTAACAAGATCTATATAAAACTTAAGTGCTGCAACTGCTTCAGGTTCTGTCAAAGCCGTTGATAGATCATCTTTAACTAACCTTCCACCAAAAGAATGAATCATTGGGATTAATCTATTAAAATCTGCAGCAAGAGATAATGGAGCATCATATCCTCTTTCTTTAAGAAGAGTAGCTTTGTATAATAAATCAAACCAAGTGTCGTTATTTGTTGGATATGGGACGTTGTATTTATCGAATATTTCTTTGTTATAAAATAATGCCAATGTTGAAAAGTCTTTCGCAATTCCATAGGTTCTGTCATTAAATGTAAAAGCATCAACTAAATTTGCATAAAAATCATCAATATCAAAGTTATCACGGCTGATATATAGATCTAAAGGTTGTAAAACGTTTGCTCTTGCTAATTCTTCAAAAACATAAACATCTACATAAAATAGATCTGGACCTTGGCCTCCTGATAATCTAGTCATGAGTGTTTGCTTATAATCTCCAGCGATTGGGTCCCATCTTACTTGAATATCTTCGTGAGTGGAGTTGAACTTCTCAACAATTTCTTTCATGGCCGCTTCTTCTGCTGGATTACCAGGCCATCCTGTAATAGTTATAGTTACTAATGAAAATGATGAAACTACTAACAAACACAATAAAGCTACTGATAATACTTTTTTCATACTACTTTACCTCCCTTTATTTAGTGGTTTTAGAAATTTTAAAAATTAAAATTAAGCGTACTTTTTCTTTTTATTAATTTTGAAGGTACTACTAAAGAAACTGCATCCTCATTGTTTGCTAAACTATGAACCGCTTGAGCAGCACTGTAACCTATTTTTGCAATATTCTGATCAACAGTTGTTAAACCAACAAATTCGGAAAGGGGAATATTATCATACCCAACTATCGGAATCTTTATGTCTAAACCTTGAAGAAATTTCATGGCCGAATAAGCCATTAAATCAGAAGCACAGAAAATACCATCATAGTCAAAACCCTTTTTTAATATCGATTTTAATATTTCTACTGTTTTTTGCTCATCAAAATCTGCATATTGAACATCCACTTGTACTTTCAAATCTGATTCAGCATTTTTTACTCCAACAAGTCTTTGATCAGAAACAGGAATCCCTTTGTTACCACTGATGTATAAAATTTTTTTACATTTAATTTGACTAAGATGTTTTATAGCCATATAAGCACCAGATACATTGTCACTATCTACAAATACAAAATTATTTTCGTTATTTCTTCCTATTACAACATATGGGAAATTTTCTTTATTTAATAACTCAACCCTTTCATCATTTTTTCGTATATCTAACAAAATAAAACCATCCACAATTTTACTTTTAATAATATCTTTATAATATTCTAAAATATTGCCGTGTTCATGGATATCTACAATCAATTTAAGCCCTTTTTTTGAAAAAAAGTTGAGAACCCCCTTCAAGAATTTTGTAGAATAAGTATCTTCGAGAACTCGCCCACCTTTAACAGAAAAAATCACTGCATACATACCAGTTCTTTTTCTTCTTAAAGAGGTAGCAATTTTATCTGGCTTATAATCATATTTATTAATAACTTTTAAAACCTTTTCTTTTGTTTCATTACTAACATTATTGGCACCGTTTAAAACCCTAGAAACTGTAGCTACAGAAACATCTGCTATTTTAGCGATATCCTTAATTTTCATAACTATAAATAGCTCCTTCACCAGAATATATATGTAAACGATTACATTTTATATTAGGAATTATATCTTTTATTAATAGGGAAATACGCATATTTTTATCAAAAGAAAAAATATAATTTTTTTAGATTATGTAATCGATTACATAAATTATAAAATATATAAAAATAATAGTCAAATTCGATTATACCCTTTTAATAACGATTATAAAGAAATATCGTCAATTATTATGAAAAATCTTTGTTTTTCTTAGTTTTTTAATTTATAATAAATATTATATCTAGATCTGATTTTGAAATAATGATTTTAAAAGAAGAAGGAGAAATAGAGAAATTGTGAAAGTAAAAGAGATATCTTTAATAGCAATATTTGTATCTTTAATGGCAATTGGTTCGCAGATAATTATTCCCCTAGGCCCAATACCTTTTACCATGCAGTTAGTTGTTGTTTTTCTTTCAGGGTTTTTACTAAAGCCAAAAAATTCCTTAATTGTCCAAATTATTTACCTTTTATTAGGTGTTTTTGGAGTGCCAGTTTTTTCAGGCTTTTCAGGAGGAATGATTCATATTATTGGACCTTCAGGTGGTTTTTTAATTTCTTTTCCTTTTTCAGCATTTGTTATAAGTTTATGTAAGTTTAGCAAAAAACTTTCAGATTTGTTTTCTGGATTTTTTGGGCTCATTATCGTTTATTTTATTGGGTGGTGTTGGCTTAGAATTTATACGACTAATTTTATTCAAGCTTTTATAGTTGGAATTTTACCATTTATTTTTTTTGATGTAATTAAATTATTTATTTCCATTTATATCAAAAATCTTTTGTTATCAAATTTAAAAGTTTTTTCCAATTCTTAAAACATTATTTTTTTGATAAAGTTGGTTTGTTTCTGATCCATTTTAAGACAATTTTTTCAAAAGATCTTACAAAACGAGTCCACAATCCTTCTTTTTTTGATAAAGGTTGTACTTTTATAGTATAGAATCCTAATGAGTTGCCTAAGGCAATATCTGTAAATAGTTGATCGCCAATTACAACACCTTCTCCAGGTTTATAACCTAGAATTTTTAGCTTTTTTCTAATTTTAAATCTTAAAGGTTTCATTGAGTAGCTAAGTAAATCTATTCCTAAATTATTTAGCTCTGTAGATAAATTATTAAATCTTTTCTTTTTGCTATTACTTGCTATCAAAATGTAGAATCCCATTTCTTTAAGCTTTAAAAAAAGATCAATAACTTCAGGTTTTAAATTATTGCTATGCCATTCATTTAATGTGTTATCAAAATCAAATATTATGATTTTGAAACCTTCGCTTTTTAGTTGTTCATAATCAGTGTCAAATATATTTCCCTTAAATTCATTTGGACTAACTAGATCGATAACTCTAAAAAACCATCCTATTGTGTAAAAAAAGACGTTGTATGCAAATTTAGTAAAGCCAGCCATAAAATGTTTGAATTTGTTTTCCAAACCATAAGTATAAGGATTTATTAATATTGTGTATAAACCAAGTTTATTACCTGCACTAATATCTGTTATGAAAAGATCGCCAATCATTACAGTTTCAGATTCTAACGATCCTAATTCTTTCAGTACTTGTTTTAATTTTTTGGTGTTTGGTTTTTTCATGCTAGTGTGTACTTTAATCTTTCCATCAGTTATTTTCTCTATTAATTTCATTTTTTCTCTTTTAGCGTTGGTAACAATGGCTACTTTGAAACCATCATTTATTAATTTATCAAACAAGTCTAACGTTTTTTTTGGGATATTGTCGTCTCTCCATATGGTTATAGTAAAATCATAATCCATCAAAATTGTATTAAAACCAAGTTTTTTGAGTTTTTCATAATCTACAGAATATATATCGGGACTATATTCTCTAGGGATTGGTATGTATTTAAATAATCCCGTTATGTGGTTCAATACTTACAACCTCCACTTTCATATCAGATTTTTTCAAGGAGTTTAGTAGCTGGATAGATTCTTTTAAATAGCCTTTTGGCACTATTATTTTAAAGTACCCATTTTCTTGTTTTTTTCTTACGTTCATTATGTGTGCTTCAGCTTCTATTAAGTAAATCAAAAGATGAATATCCTCTTTGGCAATATCGATATAGATATCGTATTCAGGATAAATTTTATTTTCTAACATAAAAAGTGTTCCTCCTGTTTTAAGAGATTACTTTTATAATATTTCAGAAGCAACCGTTGCTAATTCTGATCTTTCTCCTTTTTTCATTGTTATATTTGCTGATAGCGAATTTTCCTTAAATTTTGAAGCGCAGTACACTAGACCATTTGAAGAGGCATCTAAATAAGGATTATCAATTTGATAAGGATCACCAGTTAAAACTATTTTAGTTCCTTCACCTATTCTTGTTAAAATAGTTTTTACTTCAGCTGGAGTAAGATTTTGTGCCTCATCCACGATCATGAATTGATTAGGTATGGTTCTTCCTCTAATATACGAAAGAACTTCTATTTCTAATATATCCCTTTTTGCCAGGTATTCTTCTGGTTTTTTACCACTACCCTTAAAAAGCAAATCTAAATTATCGTATATAGGTTGCAACCATGGTCTCATTTTTTCTTCAATACTTCCAGGAATATATCCAATATCTTTTCCCATGGGGATCACGGGTTTTGATATTAACAATTTATTGTACATTTTTTCTTCTAAGACACAAAAAAGACCTGCTGCTAATGCCATTAGTGTTTTTCCCGTTCCAGCTTTACCAACCAAAGTTACAAAAGGAATATCTGGATCTATGAGAGCATCTAAAGAAAAAAGTTGTTCAACGTTTCTTGGTTTTATTCCATATATCTCAGTATCAAAGTCCAATAAAATTGGTTGGAATTTCCTTTTTTTTTGAATTATATCTTAATAACAAATCGTTATATTTTAGATAAGTGTTTGGTGAAGGTTCTTCTCTTAATTCGAATTCATTGTAGTCATACTGATCTTTATGCTCTATTATTTTATCAGGTTTTTCAAATATATAATAACCATCTGGTAAAAGTTTTATATCTATTTTGTCGGTTAAGTAATCTTGACTTTCTAGGCCTAAAGCATCTGCTTTGATTCTGAGATTCAAATCTTTACTAACTATTATAGTTGGAATTTTCTCAGTTTCTTTTAAGTACACAGCATAGTATAAAATAAAATCGTCTTTTGATTCTCCTAAATAAGAAGGAATTTTATGCTTTTCTGAATTTTTTTCCAAAGCTAATATTTTTAAAGTACCCTCGTTTGGTAATTTTATGCCTTCATGAAGAGGAGTTCCATTTCTAAAACTATCTAAAAGTCTATTTACCTCTCTTGCAGATTTTGCTACTTTGTCGCTTCTTGTTTTCAGTTTGTCTATTTCTTCAATAACAGGAAAAGGTATTATTACGTTATTATCTTGAAAATTTAAAATGCTATTTGGATCATGAATTAGAACATTTGTATCAATCACAAAATTCTTTACCACAATTAATCACCCCATTTTCTGATAAAACTAGTTAAAGATTCAAATGAAAAAATATGGATAAATTTTTGAAAAAGTTTTGCGGTAGCCAATGCATCATCCCATGCTCTATGGAAGTTATCAATTCCCAAATGAAATTTTCTAGAAAGATATTCGAGATTATAAGGCCCTCTTTCTAGGTAGTACTTGGAAACTTCCAAAGTATCAATATAATAATTGTCAATGGAAAACATTCCGCTTTCTTTAGCTGCTATATCCAGAAATCTTAAATCCATTTTTACATTGTGAGAAACAATTATTGAATCATCTATGTATTCTTTAAATTTTGGATAAACTTCTATTAAAGGTGGGGCTTTAGAAATATCCTCGTTATTTATTTTATGAAATCTCGATACTTCTCCAGGAATAAAAATCATAGGGTTAACTAATGTATGAAATGCATATTTGAAGTAAATTTTTTTATCGTACATAGGGATAGCAGCTATTTCGATTATTCTGTCACCATATTCTGGTTTTAATCCAGTTGTTTCAAAATCTAAGGCTAAGAAAACTTTATTATTAACTTTAATCATTGTTCTTCCCTCCATCTTTTTTATTATACCACGATTAAAAAAATTAACCTTGATTTTTGAGGGCATTTTAAGATATAATAAGTAAAAGAGAAGATGAGCGTCTGTAGCTCAATTGGATAGAGCGTCGGACTTCGGATCCGAAGGTTGTGGGTTCAAATCCCACCAGATGCGCCAGCTGTTCTATTATTGTTATCTATACAATTTAAACAATAAGTAATACATCACAGGGAGGTAATACTCATGGCAGAATTTGAAGTCCTCAAAGTAGCTGCTAACTCAAACCCGGTTGCTGTAGCAGGAGCTTTAGCTGCTATTATTAGAGAAAGTGGAATCGCTGAATTACAAGCAATAGGAGCCGGCGCAGTAAATCAATCAGTTAAAGCCATAGCAATAGCAAGGGGATACGTTGCCCCAAGTGGGATAGACTTAGTATGTGTACCAGCTTTTTCCGATGTCGAAATCGAAGGAGAAGAAAGAACAGCAATAAAATTTTTGGTTAAGGCAAAAGATTAAAAAGAGGCTCTGCCTCTTTTTATTTTTTAGTTTATTTTAATTAAATTATGCTATAATATATCGGTTCGAATAAAAAAATAATTCTAAAAAAGGGGGTATCTAGGAATGGATGTTTTAAGAGAATTGGAAAGTATGTTAGAGAATCTTGTGGATAAATATACCGAACTAAAAAAGGAGAAAACAGATCTCCAAACACAGTATGACGAATTATTTAACGAGTATGAAAAAGTTAATAGTGAAAAAGAAGAATTAAGCAATTTAGTAGAAGAGTTGAAAAGGAAGAACGATGAGGTTGAAAACCACTTAAATCAAATTAAATCTACCCTAATATCAAGGTTGGGAGATGAATTTCGGGAAGAGAATTTTAACGATCAATTGTCTGCGGAGGATTCTAGTCCAGAAAATCCTAATCAAAATCAGTATTAACTCTTAGATTAATTTAAGGATGAATTTATATGAAAAATTATCGTTCTGTAGAAGTAAAAATTTTAGGGAAAGATTACAAATACAAGGTTGATGAACCTGAAGAGATTATAAATGAAGTTTTACAAGATATAAAAACGGAAGTTGAATCGTATGCAAAAAAAATAGGAGGAGAAGAAGTAGATTATATTTTACTCCTAATACTTTTAAATGAAAAATTAAATAACATTAAAACAAAGAATGAAATATCGAATATAATAGAGAAATTTGGCGATACATTGAATAGCATTCTTAAATCATCAGACGCAGAAAAAAAAGAGGGAAAAAACAACAACATAAAATGGGGGTAACTAACTTCTCATTATGAAAATAGGCCTTTTTGATTCTGGAATAGGTGGACTAACTGTCTTGAAAAAAGTAATAAGGCAATACGGTAATCAAGAATACTTTTATTTAGCAGACAATTTGAATGTTCCTTATGGTTCAAAACCTATATCCTTTTTAAAAGAAAATTTAGTAAAAATTCTTAATTTTTTTAGTTCATTGAAAGTTGATATAGTTATATCAGCATGTAATACTACCGATTCCATAATAAAAATAACAAATTTTGACGTTAAATCTAATTATAATTTTATTTATATTAGTATAATAGAAAATGCTGTTAAAAAAATAGAAAAAACTGATTCGATTCTTTTATTAGCCACTGAGAACACTATCAATTTAGGAGCATACAAAAAGTTTCTCTTAGAAAAAGGTCTAAGTGACATAGAAGAAAAAGCTTGTCCTTTATTTGTTCCGCTTATTGAAGAAGGATATTGGAATGGTCAAATGGCTGATTCTGTGATGAGATTTTACTTACAAGATTCTAAAACAAAATACGACAAAATTATATTGGGATGTACTCATTATCCAATATTAGAAAAACAGTTAAAAAAATATACAAATAATAACATTGTTGATCCAGCAGATGGAATAACGGATTTTCTAAAAGAAAATACCCAAATAACGAAAGAAACCGGCAAAATAAAAGTGAATTATTATATAACAGGAAATGTAAAAAAGTTTCAAGACCTTTCTAAGAAATTTATGAAAGATGTTAAATATGATGCTTTTTTTGAGAAAATAAATTTATAGATACATAAGGAAGCTTGATATCTTGAAAGTAAAACCTATAGTTTTTTTAATAAGTGGATTATCTGGAGCGGGAAAAACTTTATTATTAAAATCTTTAGAGGACGAGGGATATTATACGGTTGATAATATCCCTCCTCATTTAATAGAACATTTTTTAAACATTTTATGTACTAGCGATGTAAAAAAGTTAGCAATAGTAAGTGATATAAGATGGAAAGCACCTCAAAAGTTGATTGAAGTTTTTAAAAAGGTTGAAATTTTAGCTAAATGTAGTATGGAAATTCATAAAGTATTTTTGAAAGCTGATAAGGCAGAATTGATTAATAGGTACAAAAAAACCAGAAGAAGTCACCCTTTAGGGTTGAAGTTAGAAGATGCTATAGATGAAGAAATAAAACTCATATCAGAAATAGAAAAGTATTGTGATATAACGTTAGATACTTCCTCTACAGAACCAACAGAATTTAAGAAAAGATTTTTTGAATTGATAAATCAAGATATTAAAAAACTTAACCTCAATATTATTAGTTTTGGATTTAAAAATGGTATTCCTCAAATATCAGATTATATATTTGATGTACGATATTTGCCTAATCCTTTTTATTTCCCTGAAATGTATGAACTGACAGGTTTAGATGAAAAGGTAGAAGAATATTTAGAAAAGTTTGAAGACACAAATGAAACTGTTCAAAAAATAACTGAGTTGGCAAAATTTGTTCAGGATAAATATTCTGAAAGTGGCCGTATGGAAGCATATTTTGGTATAGGATGTACTGGAGGACAGCATAGATCAGTTTATGTTGCTCAAAAAGTTTATGAAAATCTCAAAAATGAAGGAAGATTAGTAAGTATAAGCCATAGAGATATAGAAAAATAGCAAAATGTGGGTGAAAAGGAATTATGAAAAATATAGTAACAATTGGTGGTGGAACGGGATTAAGTCAAATATTAAGAGGATTAAAATGGTATAAAGATATAGACATTGTTTCTGTAGTTACAGTAACGGATGATGGAGGTAGTTCTGGAATAATAAGAGAAGATTTTAATATATTACCTCCAGGTGATTTAAGAAATAATATATTAGCTCTAGCAGAGAAAGAAACTCTTATGACAAAATTGCTTCAATATAGATTTAATGAAGGATTCTTGAAAAATCATAATCTTGGTAACATAATTCTGCTAGGATTAATTCGGATTAATGGTAACAATTTGCCATTAGCAATAAAAACATTATCAGACGCTTTAAAAATAAAGGGGAGAGTTTATCCTTCTTCTTTAGATTCTATAAAACTAGTCGCACAATTTGATGATGGAGAAATTGTATTTGGAGAAACTGCTATTGTTTCTAAGAATAAAAAAATAAAGAAAGTTTGGTTAGATGGGAATTCTGAAGCTTTTGAGGAAAGTATTCTTGCGATTCAAAATGCAGATATTATAGTATTTGGTCCTGGGAGTTTGTACACAAGTATAATCCCAAACATTTTAGTTGATGGAATTAGAAACGCCGTTAATCAAAGTAAGGCAAAAAAAATATACATCTCAAATATTATGACTCAACCAGGTGAGACAACTAAATACACTTTAAAAGATCATGTGTCTGAACTCGAAAATTATTTGGGAGAAAAAATGGATTATATTATAGCTAATAAATCAAAATTTACACCTGACATTATTGAAAGGTATTATAAAATGGGATCTGAGCCAGTATTATTAGATATGGAAGATGATGAAAGAGTATTACAAGAAGATCTAGTTTACCTCATTGACGATGAAGAACCAAAGGTTAGACACGATCCTAAAAAGACATCAGAGATGATTATGAAATGCGAGTGTTAAATAGTTTTTCTGAAAATTTGAAACTGTCTTTAGTTAATACAGAATATAATTCTCCCGAGGCGGAATTGTACGGTTTTTTTGTTGGTAGAGGGGAAATAGCTCATACAGAAAAAAACTCTATAAAAATTACCATTACTTCTTTAAACAGTTTTAAACGAGTATATAAATTATGCAAAAGTTTGTTTGGTAATAATTTAGAGGTTAAAATTGCTAACGAAAGAAGATTGAACTTGGGTGGAACGGGCACGATATATATTGATTATCAAATTATGAAAGAACGTTTAAATCCTTATGGTTTTGAATTAAATAAGAATAAATTCCCCGCTATATTAAAAAAGGATCCATTGATTTTTGGATCCTTTATTAAAGGTTTATTTTTATCATGTGGGTCTATTTCAGTTAAAGAATCATATCATTTAGAATTTAATTTGTCAATTTCCAACCATTTTAGAGAGGAATTTATTAAAACTTTTAATGAATTGTTAGGTGTACCTGCTAGATTTGTTAATAGAAACAAAGGATCTAAAGTTTATATAAAATCCAGAGAAGATATACTAAACATTCTAGAGATATTAAATGCTAAAGACAAAGTAAAAGAATTAAGCAATTTAATTGAAATTAGAGATTTGCGAAGTAATGTTACTAGAACGATAAATTTAATTTCTGCAAACTCAGAAAAAACGGCAAGAAGTTCTATAAAGCAAATTAACGATATACAAACCATAAAAGATAAGATTGGACTTGAAAGCCTTCCACATGATTTGAGAAGAATAGCTGAATTTAGGTTGGAAAACGAAGATGCAAGTATAAATTCCATGGCAGAATCGCTTTATATGAAAAAATCAACCTTATATAATAAATTAAAAAAGTTATCGAAGATTGCAGGATCTCTAGAAGGTAATTAACTCAAGAAAATTTTAGAAGTTAAGTTTTTAAAAGAGGGTGGTGGGTGCGTATGAAATGCCCTTATTGTGGGTACGAAGAAACCAAAGTTCTTGATTCAAGACCTGTTGGGAACAATACTTCCATTAGACGAAGAAGAGAATGTTTAAAATGTCAAGGTCGTTTTACTACATATGAAAGATATGAACAAAATAATATAAGAATAATAAAAAAAGATGGCAGAAGAGAACTTTATGATAGAAAAAAGATATTAAACGGTGTAATGAAGGCGTGTGAAAAAAGACCTGTTACTAATGAACAGATAGAAGAAATTATAGATAATATAGAAGAAAAAATAAGAAAAAGTGGTAAAAGTGAGATTGCTTCTTCTGAAATCGGAGACAAAGTCATGGAACAATTAAAATTAGTAGACCAAGTTGCATATGTTAGATTTGCTTCTGTTTACAAAGAGTTTAGAGATTTAGAAAGTTTTCTATCAGCAATTAAAGAACTAAAAAAAAATTGATTAATACGTCCCATTAATGGGAGGAGAGAATTAAAAGTGGCTGAGCAAGTTTATAAATTAACAAAAGAAGGTTATGAGAAGTTAAAAAGGGAAAGAGAAGAATTAAAGAAAAAGTTGATGGGTGAAATTGCGGAAAGGATAAAGGAAGCAAGAGAGTTAGGAGATCTTTCTGAAAATAGCGAATATGAAGAAGCAAAAAACGAACAAGGAATGATAGATTCTAGAATAAAAGAAATTGATTATATATTGGATAATGCAGAAGTTATAGAAGATGATGGGAATCACGATAATACTACAGTAAGTCTGGGGAAAAAAGTAAAAATAAAAGATTATAGATTAAATAGAGAACAAGAGTTTATGTTGGTAACTCCGCAAGAGGCAAATGTAGAAGAAAAAAAGATTAGTATAGATTCTCCTATAGGCAAAGCACTTTTGGGAAGAAGGATAGGTGAAGCTATTAATATAAAAACAGCAAGAGGAAGTACCAAAAAAATTGAAATTAAAGAAATCAGTTGAAGAAAAATAAAAAAATTTTCAAAGTAGGAGGAGCAGTATGGATCTACGAAATATTAGACTAAATCAAATTAAGCAAATGAAAGAAAAAGGATATGAAGCTTATAAGTATAAATTCCAAAAAGATTATTCTTCCCAAAAAATTAAAGAAATTTATGACAATAAAGTAGAAGCGGGGCAGCAACTACCAGAAGAAGTATTTAATTTTGCGGGAAGAATAATGAATGTACGGAAACATGGAAAATCCACTTTTATAGATTTAAAAGACGATTTTGGGCGAATACAAGCTTACGTTAGATTAGATCAGGTCGGGCAAGAAAGTTATGAATTTTTTAAAGAATATGTGGATTTAGGAGATTGGCTTGGAGTAAAAGCCTATCCCTTTAAAACTAGAACAGGTGAATTAACGCTCTTAGTTTTAGACTTAGAGCTCCTTTCAAAGGCGGTTAGACCCCTTCCAGAAAAATGGCATGGTTTAAAAGATAAGGAAGTTAGATACAGGCAAAGGTATGTAGACATGATTGCCAATGACAACGTTATTAATACCTTAAGAACACGTTTTTTAATAATCAAATATATAAGAGATTATTTAAACAGCAAAGGTTTCTTGGAAGTTGAGACACCCGTACTTCAAAACGTCATGGGGGGTGCTAATGCAAGACCCTTTATTACCCATTTGAATGTTTATGACATTGACATGTATTTAAGAATAGCTACAGAGCTTCATTTAAAAAGATTAGTTGTTGGTGGAATGGAAAAGGTATATGAAATAGGAAAAATATTTAGAAATGAAGGGGTTTCTAACAAACACAACCCTGAATTTACAAGCATAGAATTATACCAAGCATTTGCTGATTACAACGATATGATGGAATTGACAGAAAATCTTTTATACGAAATAACAAAAAAAGTCCACGGTAAGGCACAAGTTGTATATCAAGGTGAAGAGATTGATTTTACGCCTCCCTTTAAAAGAATAAAAATGAGAGAATTTA
This sequence comes from Petrotoga sp. 9PW.55.5.1, assembly GCF_003265365.1. Lineage (NCBI taxonomy): Bacteria > Thermotogati > Thermotogota > Thermotogae > Petrotogales > Petrotogaceae > Petrotoga > Petrotoga sp. 9PW.55.5.1. Next base: position 21,168 of record NZ_AUPM01000003.1, read on the forward strand.
TACAAGAAAACTTAGGAATCGATATTGTTGAAGCATCAGATGAAGATTTGAAACAATTTCTAAAAGAGAGAAATGAAGAAGTTGAAATAGAAGATAGATACCATTATTTGGATAAAATATGGGATTTGGTTGAAGATAAAATTGTTCAACCTACTTTTGTAATCGATTATCCTATTGAGTTATCTCCGCTTGCTAAAAGAAAGAAAAGCGATCCCAGATTGACAGAAAGGTTTGAGCTAATTGTAAAAGGAAGCGAGTTAGCTAATGCATTTTCTGAATTAAACGATCCCCAAGATCAATTTGAAAGATTTAAAAAACAGATGGAATTAAAGGAATTAGGTGATGAAGAAGCTCAGATGATGGATCTTGATTTCATAAGATCCTTAGAATATGGACTTCCGCCAACTGGTGGCTTAGGAATAGGAATCGACAGAGTATGTATGATTTTAACTAATACACAAACTATTAGAGATATTATCCCCTTTCCAATAGTAAAGCCGATATCTTTTGAAGATGAAGAAGCTATGTTAAAAGAAGAAGATGAAGAGTAAAAGAGGTAAAATATGTTTATCAAAGCTTTTGGAAAGGTTAATCTTTATTTGGATGTTTTAGCAAAAAGAGAAGATAATTACCATGAAATATTAACCCTCTTTCAATCTATCCCTGATTATGATGAAATTTATTTAGAATTTTCTGAAAAAGAAATATTTGAATCAGAACCCGAGTTACAAATCTCATGGAATAAGAATATTATAAAAAAAACGATAGATACTTTTAAAAAAGAGACTGGAATCATAGATTTTAATCTTAAAATTAAATTAATAAAAAATCTACCAATAGGTGGAGGAATAGGGGGAGGAAGTGCAGATGCTGCTGCGGTATTAAACTTCCTCTCTCAACATTTTAATGTATCTGAAGTTGATTTATTTGAAATTGCTGAAAAAATAGGGAGCGATGTACCTTTCCTTTTAAAAGGTGGAACAGCAATAGGAAGAGGTAAAGGGGAAATATTAGAATTTTTGCCTCCTTTAAAATTGAATATAGAACTATTTACTATGGGAATAAGTATAGATACTAAGAAAATGTATCAAAAAATAGATAAAAATTGGGAATACTTAGTACACCAAGGAGATCCTTATAAACTATACACTGCCTTGAAAAATAAGGACATTTTTATGATAAAAAAGAATGCATTTAATATATTTGAACAAGTTGTTTTTGATGAATATCCCCAAATTAAACAAAAAAAAGAAACACTTGAAAAAGATGGAAAAACTATTATTGCCATGATGTCTGGATCAGGTAGCACTATTTTTAGGGTGTGTTAATCAGTAATCTTTTTGTCAAGTTTATAAACAAAAGCAATAATTTCGGCAGCTATTTCATACAGCTCAGGTGGTATATTTTCATCTAAGTCTAATCCATAGAACTCTTCAACGGCCTCTTCGTTTTTTATTACTGGAATATGTTCTTTTTCAGCTATCTCCAAAATCTGTTTAGCAACTAAGTTTATTCCTTTAGCAACTACTTTTGGAGCTTCATCAACACCTTTTTTATACCTTAAAGCTACTGCCTTTTTTGAATCTGACATTTTTTTATCACTTCTTTAATTTTTTCTCTAAATATTCTTTCATGGTCTCTACTATATAATCCACATCTTTTCTACTTACCCAATAATTGGTAACAAATCTAAATTCCCCGTTTTCAGAAGGATTTATTTTGATACCTTTTTTCAAAAAGAATTGCTCAATATCTTGGGTGTCAATTTTTTCGTTGATTTTAAAAAATACCATATTTATATGAATATCTTCTAAATTAACAAATATTTCAGGTATTTGTGATAACTTTTCTCCCAAATATCTTGCATTTTCATGATCTTCCTTTAAGCGAAAACTCATCTTTTCTAAAGCAACTAATCCAGCTGCTGCCAAAAATCCTGCTTGTCTAAGTCCACCACCCATCAATTTTCTTTTTTTCTTTGCTTTTTCTATAAACTCTTTGCTTCCTGCAACCATAGAACCTACAGGGGCACAAAGGCCTTTGGAAAGGCAAAACATAACTGAATCACAGTATTGAGTTATTTCTTTTGGATCTACTTTTAAATATGTAGCGGCATTGAAGACTCTTGCTCCGTCTAAATGCACAGGAATACTTTTTTCATGAGCAATATAATATATTTCTTTCATATTCTCAAGAGGGATCACTTTACCGTTTGAATGAGCATTTTCAAGACATATTAAACCAGTGGATGGATAGTGCAGATCATCTTCACCACTTCTGATTTTTTGTTTAATTTCCATTGGCGACATAACTCCTTGGTTGCTGTTTACAGTTCTAAGTTGTACCCCTGCAATTACTGCTGCTGCTCCAACTTCATGAACTACTATGTGACAGTTATCATCTAGTATAACTTCGCTGCCTCTTTCACAATGCGTGAAAATAGATAACTGATTGCCAAAAGTTCCGCTTGGAACAAAAAGAGCATCTTCTTTTCCAACGACTTTAGCTGCATAATCTTCTAATTTTTTTATAGTTGGATCTTCATCATAAACGTCATCTCCAACCTCTGCTTTATAAATTGCTTCTCTCATTTCTTGAGTAGGTTGTGTAACTGTATCGCTTCTTACATCTATGAATCTCAATAAGAACACCTTCCCTTTCTCTAAGGAATATTTGTTTTTAATACTTTATTTTTTATGTATCTATTAATGACGTAGGAGAATGAAGTTAATATTATTACCGTTATCATAATTATAGCTCCTAATATTTGTAAAGTGGAAAAACTCTCACCCAAAAAAACAAAAGAAAATAAAGAGGCGAACACTGGCTCACCAATAAATATTAATACAGTTGAATTTGAACCAACTATCTTTTGATATTTTAATTGTAAAAAAGTTACTAAAATGGTTGCAAATATTGAGGTATATAAAGCTGTAATCCATATAGGATAACCTAAATTCCAGTTTGCATTAAAGGATAATGGTAAATAAATGATTGAAGCAATCAAAAACTGAAAAGCAAGTAGGGAACTTTCTTCATTTTTTCTGGAAAATTTAGTAATCAAAACTATATGAAGAGCAAAAAGAACTGCTCCTATAAAAGTTAAAAAATCTCCAAAGTTAAATCCAGAAAGGCCTCCAAAAAGCATATATGATCCTAAAAGAGACAAAGGAAAGCACAACCATTGTACAAGATTTGGTTTTTCTTTCTCTATTAAAAAAGAAATTAGAGGAGTAAAAGGTATATATAAAGAGGTAATAAACCCGCTTTTAGATGCATCGGTAAAGTTTATTCCATAAGTTTGTAACAAATGAGCAAACCCTAAAACAACACCCAGAATTGCTCCATATTTGACTGAATGTTTTCTCCAAATAACAAAAGATAAAATTGTTGCGATAGAAAATCTAATAAATAAATAAGGTAAAGTTTGGATATCAGTCAAAACAGCTTTGTGTAAAGGAAAAGTAGATCCCCATACAATTGTTATTAATAAAAGAGAAGAGAAAGCCTTAAACACCCAAATTCCTCCACTATCGATTTATAATAATCTATTATACCAAATCAAATTTGACAAAATTTAATAAAATCTAAACCAACCATAATTTTTTGTAGTATAATTGATTTAAGAAAAAGTTTGATCATTTATTCATGAGGAGGTTGATAGTCTTCAAATTAAAAAGTCCCACTTTTGGAGTCGTTGAATCAAATGATTTAAAAGAATTAATAAACGTGTTTGCTGAAAATAAAAAGTATAAAATATTAGTGGGGACAGACAGTCACGCAAAAAACAGTCATGTTTTATTTGCGACAGCTATTGTAATTTATAGGATAGGAAATGGTGGAACCTATTTTTATAATATTAAATACGAACAAAAACATTATGATATGTTTTCTCGGCTCATAAAAGAGGCTGAATTGAGTTTAAAGGTAGCAGAATTCTTAGAAAATTATTTGAATTTTAAAAAACCAGAAGTCCATCTTGATATTGGTTTAAATGGGAAATCAAAAGAAGTTTTTAATACAATCACTGGATACGTAAAAGGTTTAGGGTATGACTATAAAATAAAACCTGAATCTTTTGCTGCAACCAGTATAGCCCATTTATACACCAAATGAACTGCATATACTTTCACATAATTTGATAAAAAGTTATTTCTTCACTGATATTACTTTGAGTTTTTTAGGTAATATCTCAAAGTGCAAGGGAGAATGTCCTAAAGATTCCCCATCCACTTCTAAATATAATTTATCTCTCGATTCTATTTCTACGGTTTTTCCTATGAAAGTTTTAACGGCCTTGTGATTTATAAAAGAACCATCATATATTTTTTTTAAATTCTTTATTATTGAAAAAAAAGATATCTTGTCCACGGCAGTTATGTCAAATAGTCCGTCATCATAAATTGCATTGGGGGTAAACATCATTCCTCCACCACTATATTTACCTATTCCAACGTTTAAAGTTAATAACGCTCCTTCGTATACTATTTTATCATTTACTCTAATCTGTATATATGGGTCTTTAAAAGAAAATAAAGTTAAAAATAATATAAGAGAATAAGAAAGTTTACCAAAAAATCTTTTTTTACTTTTATTTGCTTTATATGTAACTTCTGCATCGAATCCCATTCCCGCAACATTTATAAAGTATCTAATTTTCTCACTCTTCTTTTGTGTATATGTAACTAACCCTACATCTTGAAGGATAAAATTTTCATTTTCTAACAATTTAATAATATCTTCTAAATTTTCTGGAATGCCAACGGTTTTTCTCCAATCGTTGCCTGAACCTGTTCCTATGGCTGTAACAGCGATTTCTGTTGTATCGACAAAATTTTGTTTCATAATAGCGTTAACTATTTCATTAACCGTTCCATCTCCTCCTACGGATAATATTTTTTTATATCCTTCCTTAATTCCATTCATTGATAAATAAAATCCATCATAGGGTTTTTTTGTAAAAGAGTAGTCAAAGGGAATTTTACTGGATTTTATCAGAGGATAAATTTTTTCAGACCAGATTTTTCTTGTTTTACCCCCTCCTGCTTGTGGATTGATTACAAATAATACTCTATCCCTATTCATAAGATTGTCTCCTCAAATGGTTTTCTTTTAAATTATCAGTAACCCCTCTTATTCTTATAAAAGAATATTCAAAGAATTCTTTGTCGACTTTACAAAAATAATACTTTTCTTCTTTATATCTATATCTTTTACAACCATTTCTACATAAATTGAACCATTCACAGTTATGACAATCATCAGGGGTCTTAAAACTGTCTTCCTCCAAATCGACTTATGATTACAGTATGAAACCTTGTATTTATTAAAAATTGGAGTATTGAGTTCAATTATTTACTGAAGTTAACACCGCAATAGTTTAAAAGGACATCAGTTAAGGTTTTTCACAGCTCTAATAATAGATTTTTCGACAGCTTCAGCAGCTAATTCTCCAATTATAGTTACATTACTTTCAATTTCTCCTGTTGATAAGCAAAATACAACGTCTCCATCGTACATAGTATGAACAGGTTTTATTGCTCTAGCCATACCATCGTGTGCTATTTGAGCAACCTTGTTGGCTTCTTCTTTGGTTAGTATAGCGTTTGTAGCAACTACTGATAAAGTAGTATTTTCGCCAGCATTCGCATTGACTGCGAATTTTTTCATATATTCATAAATGTTTATGAAGTTTTTATTTTTATCTAGTGCACCAGCTATAATTTTTCCATTTTCATAAACATCTCCTGTGGAATTTACTACTGTAATTGCACCAACAACTATGCCTTTTTCTAATTCTATAGAATAACTTCCTACGCCACCTTTCATAGCATATTGACTTCCCAAAGCTTTCCCAACCAAAGCTCCTGTTCCAACACCAATAGAACCTTCCTCAACAGGGTCAGAAGAAGCATTTTTTGCAGCTAAATAACCTGAGTTTTTATCAGGTCTTTTTAAGGGGTCTCCTATATCAAGATCGTATATAACTGCAGCAGGAACGATAGGAACTTTAATAGAATTGGTTTGAAATCCAACTTTGTTTTCTTCAAGATACTGCATAACACCACTTGCGGCATCAAGACCAAATGCACTTCCGCCAGTTAATAAAACTGCGTGTACTTTTTGAACAAGATTGATTGGCCTAAGCAAGTCAGTTTCTCTTGTTCCTGGAGCTGATCCTCTAACATCAACTCCTCCAACCGCTCCTTCCTCGTATAAAATCACAGTGCATCCCGTTAGGGATTGATTATCCGTATAATGCCCAACTTTTATTCCTGGAACTGCAGTTATCGTTTTATTCACATTTATCATTTCCTTTCAATACAATATTTAGGAATTAATTTACTTCACTATAATTAAAAATTTCAACAGGTTCTTTATAATCATCAAACCAATAAGCTTCGGGATTTCTTTTGAAAACAAAAAATTTTCTATAATTTTCTGGATTATGTGATCTATGATATCTAAAAATAATATTGTCTTTCGTCATTGCTGAAACCTCTATTTTTCCAGTTTCATGAGACATTACAAATCTAGGCCTTTTTGCAAGTCCTGAAATAGTTTCAAGAGCTTGTAAGAAGATTGAGTAACCTTTTTCAAGAGGTACAACGAAACCTTTATTTCCCATAACAGGTCTATTTTGAAACACATAATAAGGTGGAACACCTATAAAAGAAAGTTTTTTAAACAATTGACTTAATATTTTTGGATCATCATTTATTTTATGAAGAAGTGGTGTTTGGTTCGCAAGAATGGAGCCAGAATTTAATAGGAGGTTAATTCCTTTCACTGCTTCAGAAGTTATTTCATTTGGATGATTGAATTGAACAATAAAATACAATTTTTTCCCGTTTTTATTGTACTTTTTTATCATTTCAACAAAAGAAACATCGTTAAGAATTCTGTATGGATTAAAGGCAGGGATCTTGCTGCCGATTCTGATAATTTTTACGTGTTCAATTTTATAAATGGACTCAATAATTGACTCCAGTTTTTTTGTGGATAGCAATAAAGGGTCTCCACCTGTTAACAGAACATTTGTTATTTCTTCATGTTGTTTTATATACTCAATATCTTCTCCTATTTCTCTTGTTCTAACAACTTCCTTTCCTATATCCTTGAATAATCTTTTTCTAAAACAAAAACGGCAAAAACTACCGCAAACATCATTTACTAATAATAAGGCGGTATCTTTGTACTTATGTTGTAAACCTTTACTTATAGTATATGAATGCTCTTTAGAGGCATCTTCAAATCCCCATTCTTCAAGTTCTTCAATATTTGGTATTATGATTCTTCTTATAGGATCGTTTTTATCTTCCCAGTTAATTAAGCTTAAATAATATTCATTAGCTCTAAATTTATATTTCTCTTCGACTTTTTTTAATCTTTCTAGTTCTTCTTTAGGCATTTTTGATATTTTCTCTAATTTATTTATATACTCTGGATACAAGATGAACACTTCCTTTCTTTTTTAGCACTTTATTCCTAATTACTATCTAAAAAATATCTTTCTTTTAATTAAAGAAATTTTCTAAATAATGTTTCTATTTCATTTTTGAGTTTTTTCAATAAATAACCATAAATGTTAGAAAACAAGATATAAGCAATTATTATAATAGATAAAATCAATTTTTGAGTTGCTATATCTGGAAGAAGTTCTCCGAAAAAGATGTACATAATATAAAAATCTATTGCCGCAAATAAAGTGATAAAAGTATGCTTTAAAATTTTTTTGTTTATGTTTATAAATGAAATAATGGGAATAAAAAAGAGTAAAAAAATCCCAATTGCTTCAATAATAAAACCTGAAATAAATATTAAGAAAAATATAGATAATGAGAAAACCAAAGTATACCTTTGTGATAAAAAGAAATTTCCTAATGGCAGGAGTAAACTTATTACAGTGGGGGCTATTCTAAAATATCGTGAAACAAGGTAAAGAAGGAAAAAGAAAATTACTAAAAAAGCTGTATTAATTGTAGGATTTTTAATTCTAAAATTCATAAAAATCAAAACCAGTTACAAAGATCTCCACCACCGCATTCACACAGAGTGTCTAAACATACAGTGGCACCCAAGCATTGTAAACAGTTACCACATCCACTTCTTCCATAACTATAGTTTCCTGCCCTGAAAGTATCCAACCTTTTTCTAAAATTTTCATCTTCTTTATATTTTGAAAATAGGTTTTTGAATTCGCCCTTTTTTATTTTTTCTACTATAGTTTTCTGGCTTTCCATGTTTTTGTCCTCCAATTAATATTTTATTCATTTGATTCCTATGATAGATTAAAGAGAATGTAGCAAGTTTTTTAGCTAAGTGTTTATTATAAAGAGATATGCTTTCGACATTTTCAATGAGTTCCTTAGCACAAAGATCATAAGTAAAAAGCAATCTCTCTTTTTGATCGTTTTTTAAATTTTCAATCTTTTTGGTATTAAAAGATGTAGATATAGCATTAAATTTTCCCCTTTTAATATCTTTTTTAAAGTCATAAATACTATCCATTAGATAGATTAAATAAGCAGTAACTATCGGCATCGTTTCTGGATATTCTTGCTTAAAAAACCTTTTAAATAAAAGCTCCATAATTTTTTCGGAGGGTTTAGCATAGTCATCTATATCTAACTTATAATTTTCGATTTCTTGCTGTAATTGTATCAAATTTTGGTAAGCATCAATAAAATCAGAACTAAAATAGTCTACTAATTTTCTCTCAAATTTTATCAATATATGTTTTGGAACATTATTTTTTTCTAATTTGTAATCTAATAGTTTGCCATAAATAATTAAAAGATTTAAATATGAATAAGGTTTCATAAAAGAATTATTTAAAGGTTTTATTCTTTTTTTAAATCCAACATAAGGACATCTGATATCTTGAGGATGTTCAAAAGGGTTATTTAAAATCGAAAAGAATACAACCTCTTTTATAGTCGTTAATCTATGAATCTCCCCAAAATTTTCTTTTAAAGAATTACATAAACCACAATAATAATAAAGATAAGTATTTCTTTCTTCTTCGTTAGGTTTGAAATATAGAGAAATATATCCGTACATTATTATTACCCTCGTTCAATATAATTTAATAGACAACGAACGTATGATCTTTTGAGAAAACATTACCATGTGATTCCACTATAAACTGGATTTTATATCTACCAGATCTATCTAAAACTATAGATTTTGTGTTAGCTATATCAAATACTTTTGAAGTCCCTAATTCTGGAATATAAACCCTCATAATATCGGTATTCTCATAATTATATATTAATTTATCTTCATGAAATAATTTGAATACAATTTTAGAAATCTCAAAGGCTCTTTCTCTTTTCTTAGAGTTTCTTAGTAAACCTTCAAAAATAAGTTGATCGCCTCTATTTGCAGTTGAAATAGCATAGAGTATAAGATCAAGATCTTCAATATCTTGTTCGATAGAATCCACTATGTTTATAGTAGTTACATAACTTTGGTTTAAAGGATCAAAATTGAATACTAAATAATAAGTTCCTGGGTTTAAATTATAGCCGATTTTGAAATTTAATACGGTAGAAGATAATGGCTTAATACTCATCTTTCCATATGAAAAACTTTGTGAATAAATCTCAACATCTCTCTTTGTAATAATAAATTCTCCATTTAATTCACTTTCAAAAATTTGATTAGTTCTATTAATTAATAGTATATCTACAGTTGGAAACTCATCAGATAGGTAAAACATCTCTTTGTTTTGAATATCTAAGAATAAATCTTGATTATATTTGAAACTTTTGTTAAGATTAATATTTTGACCGTTTATAGTAAAAGTTGCTCTAGCTTCATAAACACCTTGATTTAATGCTTTAATCTCTTTTTCTCTTAATAAATCAAAGATCAAAATAGTTTGAAATGGGTTTATCGTAGTTTCAACAATATCAGGAAAAACAAAGCTATATATTATTTCGGCATTTTCTTTATTAATTATTAAAAAAGAAAAATTTTCAATCTTAATATGAGTTTCTTTATTATTTGTATTTTGTAAAATTACCTTAATATCTAAAACATTAGGATAATAATAATCCTCTTCTGCTTGCAAATAAACGTTTATTCCTTTTATAACTACATTATAAGGCAAATCTAATCTGGAATTTTCTCTACCTATAAAAATAAAAACTATTGTTAAAAGAGATAAAAAAATGATGATATAAAAAGTCCATCGTATTATTCTCTTTTTGGGTTTTTCTTTTGTTTCTTTTTCTTTTTTCCTAAGTTCATCATATTTTTCCCATTCTTCAGGGCTTTTGGAAAAATATCTCATATTGTCTCCTTTTTAAAGTGTGAAAAAGAACAATTTCGATTTTATATTATAGAAATTCACTCAAAAGAATCAAGATTAGTGTAATATTCTTCTTCAGAGATTAAATCCCTTTCTAGAAATTTCTTAAGAGTTGATAGAGGATCTATATAATTATTAGTATTTTTATATTTTCCTTTTAAATAATTTAGGCTTTTGTTCAAAGAAATATCTTTTTTTATACCTTGAGAAAAAATAACCCCTTCAAAAACTGTAACAAAACCTCTTTTACCAGTGTTATAGCACTTCGAACAACCAATTCCCTTGCAAAAAGGACAATTTTTTGGTATTAATCTTTGGTTCAAAATTAGATCTAGACTTTCAGAAATATTTTTAGGTTCAATTCCAAGTGTTTGTAATCTTTGAAGAACTAAAAAGGCATTTTTGGTATGCAAGGTTGAAAAAACTAAATGGCCTGTTACTGAAGACTCAAAAAGTAGCTTAGCAAAATTTTTCTCTCTTATTTCGCCTACAACTATTAAATCAGGATCTTGTCTCAGTATATACTTAAGTATATCTGATTTGTCCTCTTCATTTTTTGATACAATTTGTATAATTCCAGGATTAATATATTCAACAGGATTTTCTATACTATGAACTTTTTTTCCACTTTTAAAGAGATTTACCACGTACTGCATAGTAGTAGTTTTTCCACTACCAGTTGGTCCAGAAAAAATAAGAACTTTAGATTTCTGAGAAACCAATTTTTCAATATTATTAAGAATGAAAGAATCCATTTCAACATTTATCTCTTCAATATTTCTTAATTTTCTTAATACACAGCTAATTCCTTTAGAAGATTTTATGAAAGATACTCTATAATTTCTATTTTGATGGGAGAAGGAGCCATCAAGATTTTCAAAGTCCTTAACAATATCAAATCCACAATTTATAAGAAGATTATTTAGTAATATATCGTATTGATATATGCCCAATGCTTCTAACTCTATTAACTCTCCACAATATCTTGCCTTAACTATAGTTTTGTTAATTTGAGGTTCAAAATGAAAGTCCGTTATATTATCATCTTCATATTTTTTTAGAATATTTGATAAGATATTATCTTCTTCTAGAAAGCTATTGGGAGATTTGTTGTATAAAGAATAAAAATCATAATCATAGTTCTTTTTACTTTTAAGAAATTTCTTCACTATTCTCTTCTTCAACATGTTCTTGTAAATATTTATTTAATTTAGAAATTTCTTCTGCCACGACACTTTTACCGAATTGTCTGTATAAAGCAGGTTGTTCGTATAAATCCAAATAATTCTCTTCTCCTGGGAGTTTGTCATAACCAGAAGCTATTACCGTTACCTTAATAACTTCAGGAGGTAAATCTATTGAGGTTATTCCCATCTTTAACTTAGCATCGTCTATGGCATATGACCGTAAGATTTCATTAACAATTTTAACATCTTGAGTCGTCGGATTTTTTCCTGCAATATTTACCAATGCAGCGGTGGCATTTCTTACAGGGTCTTCTAAAATTTTACTATTTAAAGCTTTTCTAATAGCTTCTTCAGCTCTTTTTTCTCCCTTTGCCATCCCTATTCCTAACATCGCAGATCCTCTAATTCTTAAAACAGAGGCTACATCTGCGAAGTCTAGATTAATCATACCGGGTTTAGTGATCAAATCAGAAATTCCAGTTATAGCTTGAAGTAATATCTCATCTGCTTTTTCAAATGCTTTATCAATTGGAATATTTTCATCATTATCTATTAACTTATCGTTAGATATTTTAATTAGACTATCTACATATTTTTTAGTTTCTTGAAAACCTTTTAAAGCTATCCTTTCTTTAGTCGACCCTTCAAAGTGAAAAGGCATAGTAACTATCGCAACAGTTAAAATTCCCAGTTGTGTTGCTAAATCAGCAAGAACCGGTACGGCTCCTGTTCCCGTTCCTCCGCCTAAGCCGGCAGTTATAAAAAGAAGGTCAGTGTCTTTTAAGGCTTCTTTAAGTTCGTCCTGACTTTCCAATGCAGATTCCTTCCCAATGTCTGGGTCTCCTCCTGCTCCGAGTCCTCTTGTTAGTTCTTTTCCTAATTGTATTTTATTTGGGGCATCATTATTTTCCAAAACTTGCACATCAGTGTTGGCTGCTATTAGTTCAACATCGTCTATTCCTTTTTTTACCATCCTTTGAATAGCGTTGTTTCCTGCACCACCTACTCCAATGACTTTTATCTTATAGCTTGTTTTTCGTGTGAACAATTTATTTTGCTTATTGATTTCTTCGATTTCAAAGGGCATCTTCTTCACCTCCGGTGATTTTTCTAAAAAAAGTTTTAAAGGCACTAGAGCTTTTGCTTGTTGTTTTTTCTTTTTTATTCGAATTTGAAAGATGTTCTTTAGTGTTTTCATAATAAAGATCTTCTTCTAATAAATCAAGTCTGTATCTCTCAACAATACCAAAAACAGGTAAATAATCTGGATCTTTTCTTATTTCTTCAGGTATATTTCTAAAAGAATCTACGGAAACTAAAGAACTTTTTCTAAAATTCTCCCCCATGAGCTCTTTTATAGTGCTTTCAATATTTCTGATTTTAGATCCTCCACCAGTTATGACAATTCCACCTTGCAAAGCCCCTACCTCGAAGGTTCGTTCATACCCAATTTTAGAAAGTTCTCCATTCAATCTACTGACTATCTCTCTAAGACGGGCAAAAATAATTTTATTTAAAAGCGCTAAGGGAACATAGGAATAACCACTTCCAGTAAGCAATTGAAAATCCACTTTTTTCATTACTTTAGTATCTCGTGAACAGGAACCTTCTTCCATCAACAACCTGTGAGCTTCTCTTTCTGAAACTTTTAATATGTTAGATATATCTTTTAATACATATTTCATTCCATATGGGAAGGAATAGAACAATTTTGGAATACCGTCCTTGAATATAATTATTCTACAAGTACTGTATCCAAAGTCTAATACCGTCACTCCTACATTTCTATCATTAGGGGTAGTTACTATATAACTATTTGATAAAGTAGAGTCATATATTGGAATTTCAGAAGAATATACAACATCTTTTAGAACGTTTATTAATAAGGAAAAAGAGTTTTCTTCTACCCATACCACATTTAAAGTAGTTGTTAAAGATTTTTCAGCAAAAAAAGAAACAGGATTTTTTACAGTTTTTTCGTCGATATAGAATTTTACAAAATTGGAATCAAGGACAATTTTCCCTTCTGAGGTGTATTTTTTTATTACATTTTTCTTTATGTTTCTCAATTCTTTTTCTTTGATTTCTGTTCTTTGACTAAATTCAACGGTAAAATTTTCTTCTGTTATATTTAATGAATTCGTAGAATATCCAACAATTATTTCGGGATTTTTTAACTTTTTTTCGTATTCTTGCCTTAAATGTTCAATAAGTGTCGATATGGATTTACGCAGAGATTCCATATCTTGAATTTCACCATTTATAATTCCGTCAACAGGCATTTTATCCAGTGAAATAGGAGTTATACTTGAATTTTCGTCAACTTCAAAATGAATCGCTTTTAAGAAAAAGCTACCAATATCAATTGCAATTATATTTCTTTTTGACATTTTAAAGCCCCCGATCATCGATATTAAAAAGCTTTTCATTACTAATAAAATATTTCCCAGAATGTAACTGATCAAAATTCTTTATTGCTTTTAGGAAATCATTGGCATCAGGTAACCCCACATAATGGATATTTATGTTATTATAACAAATTATTTCTTTTTTTTGAAAATCCACTTTCATTACCAAACTTTCCCAATATATACTTTTTATAAAATTGAGTTCTTCATCTAAATGATTTTTTTCTTCTGAAAAGACTACTTCTATAAACTTCGGTTCAGGATAATCACTTATAAATATTATTGTATCATAAATATCATAATAATAGTATCTATTATCGTATTTTATATAATAAATACTTTGATTAATGTTTATTTTATCAACTTGACCAAAAATTTTTTGGTTGCTTGATTTATTAAATAGACCTAGTGAAAAAATGCTGTAGACGAATAAATAAAAATAAAAAAAACTCAACACGAACCGCTTGAACTCCACTAAATATCCAGCTCTTTCACCTTATTAGAATTTGCCTCAATAAATTCTCTTCTTACTGCGGGGTCATAACCCATTAAGATTTCTAGCATTTCTTCAGCCATTTCTAAATCTTCCATTTTTATTTTTACTAGCTTTCTAGTATTTCTATCCATAGTTGTTTCCCTTAATTGATCGGGGTTCATTTCACCTAAACCTTTATATCTCTGAAGTCGATATTTCTTATCAGAGTTTTCTTTTCTTACTTTTTCAAGTTCTTCATCAGAATAAAGATAAAAGTGCTGTTTACCCACCTCTAATCTGTATAAAGGAGGTTGGGCAATATAAACATGTCCTTCTTCTATAAGAAGTCGCATGTATTTATGAAATAATGTTAAAACAAGAGTTCTAATGTGAGCTCCGTCTACATCCGCATCTGTCATTATTATAATTTTCCCATATCTTAATTTAGAAAGATTAAATTCCTCACCAATTCCTGTCCCTAAGGCAGTAATAATATTAGAAATTTGTTCATTTTTTAAAAGTTTCAAAAAATCGGTTTTTTCTGCATTGAGTATTTTTCCTCTAAGTGGTAAAATAGCCTGATAGTTTCTGTCTCTAGCCTGTTTCGCATTACCCCCGGCTGAATCTCCTTCTACAATAAATAGTTCTGATTCATTTAAATCTTTTGAGGTACAATCTGCCAATTTTCCGGGTAATGTAGTACTTTCAAATATAGTTTTACGTTTAATATTCTCGCGTGCTTTCTTTGCAGCAATTCTCTTTTTATAAGATAAATATATTCTTTCAAAAATATTTTTTGCCTCTTTAATATTAGCATCGTAATATAAAGACAGTTTTTCGGAGGTAATTTGGTTTACAGCTTCTCTAGCTACTCTTGATCCAAGTCGCCCTTTTGTTTGGCCTTCAAAGACTGGATTTGGCATTTTAATATGAATTATTGACAATAATCCTTCCCGTACATCCTCACCACTAAAATTTTCATCTTTTTCTTTTAGAACGTTATACTTTCTTGCGTATTCATTAGATAATCTTGTTAATGCTTGTTTAAATCCCGATTCATGCTCTCCTCCGTCAACGGTTCTGATATTATTAACAAAGGAAATAATATTGCTATCTTCAGAATCTGTATAAACAAATTCTATTTCAACTTGAATTTCAGATTCATTTTTACTATGCTGGTAAGAACCATATAAATAAATAGGTTCTGAAATTGGGTTCATTTTTCTGCGTTTGAGAATATAGCTTATAAACTCTTTCAAACCACCTTGAAAATGAAATTCTTGTCTATAATCTCTTTTTTTATCCTCAAAAAATATTTTCAAATTAGGATTAAGAAAAGCAATTTCTTTTAACCGGTTTTCTATAAGTCTTGATTCAACAGTTATATCCCCATCATCAAATATTTCTTCATCAGGTAAGAATTTAACGCAGGTTCCCGACTTATTAGTTTCCCCAATAACAGTTACCTCCGTCTGCGGTATACCTTTAAGGTATTTTTGATAATAGATTTTACCATTTCTATATACTTTGACCTCCATATATTTTGATAGAGCATTTACAACGGAAGCCCCAACACCATGAAGTCCTCCACTAACTTTATAAGCTTTTTTATCGAATTTACCGCCTGCGTGAAGAGATGTCATAACCAATTCAAGAGTGTTTTTCTTTTCCGTTGGATGTATGTCTATCGGAATTCCTCTTCCATTATCTTCAATTTCTATCGAATTATCTTCGTTGAAAGTTACATTTATGACATCGCAGTAACCATTGACATGTTCATCAATAGCATTGTCAATTATTTCATAAACCATATGGTTCAGGCCAGACTTTCCGGTTGATCCTATGTACATCCCTGGCCTCAATCTAACAGGTTCTAACCCTTTTAACACTTTTATATCGTATCCAGAATATTCTTTTTGAACCATTCCAACACCTCCAGCTTTTCAAGGGACCAGCTTGATCTTTTTCACGATCTCTATTCCATACATTTTATTGATTTTTTCAATTAAGCTTCTTTCTCTAAACAAAATTTCTTGTTTTACATAATTGTTAGAGCAACTTAACTCTAAAATTCTCTCTTTCATTTGATAGTTTTTTATAATTACATGATTTGATAAATTCTCAGGCACACATAGTGGGAGAAATTCCTTCAATTTTGTTAATATATATATTTTTTGATAAATCTTACTATTTTCAGATAGATTTTTTAAAACATGTTCAAAATTTTGTTCCATAACAAATCAGTTATAATTAATTATCTTAATCTTCAATTTTTTCGGTTATAAAATCTTTCCAGTTATCGAGTATGGCTTCAGTAACGACTCCAGGAACAGTAAAGGTGAAATCAGGAAAGATTCTTCTAACAGGTACAATACCTCTTGAAGTATGAGTAAGAAAAACTTCTTCAGCTGACAAGACTTCCCATACTTCAACATTTTGTTTTTCTTCAATCTCCATAGATAGATCTTTAGATAACTGTATAACATCTTCTCTAGTAATACCAGGTAATACTCCAGAAGAAATATGAGGAGTAATTAAAATTCCTCCGCTTACATAAAAAATATTTGAATAAGTACCTTCAGAAACATATCCGAATTCATTTAAAATAATTGAGTCATAATAATAATCATATTTTTTATGAACATACTTAATTGACCCGTTCAAAGGTGTTTTAACATAATAGGGTACAATTGGAGAAAGAGGTTTTCTTTCTCTAGCAATATTTATAACTACCCCTTCTTCAATCAAGTCATCATTTACTATCAGATTTTCAACAAAACAATAAAATGATTTATATTTAGATGTAAAAGGAGTGATATAAATTTTATAACGATATTCTTTATAATCATGAATTTTTTTTGCCTGTTCCAAAACAGTTCTAATTTTATCAAGGGGTGGGAATTCAAGGCCCATAAAACCACATGAACGTTTAAGTCTTTCATAATGTCGTTTTAAATTATAAGGTAGACCAGAATAAGTTCTTAAAACTTCATATACAGAATACCCATTCACAAATCCTTCGTCATCTGCATTTACTAAAGGAAACTCAACCCATTCTTTTCCATTAAAAAACATGAGATACCACCCCTTTATTTTCTTCTGAAACAGATGAAATTTTGGTTTGAATAAATATTCCTTTTTTAATTTCGCTATTTTCATAGGCAATATTGTGAGGAATGTAATATTCATCATAACCAAAAAATCTTTTATTTAAAGATTGTTCAACAAGTACGGTTGTTATAGAATTAATCATTTTATTTAAATAGTTAAATTTGGATATTTCCGAGATTTCTCGAATCTTTTTTAAACGGTTTTTCTTTTCTTTTTCAGGTATTTGCTTATCCATTTTAGCAGCTAAAGTTCCTTCTCTAACAGAGTATCTGAAACCATGTACTTTTAGTATATCAAGATTTTTTATTGAATCCAACATTATTCTAAGGTCATCTTCATTTTCACCTGGAAATCCTATAATCAAATCACAAGTAATTGAAAATTTCGGGTCATTCTTTCTTAAATTTTCTATTGATTTGTAAATCATCTTTCTACTATAATTTCTTTTCATTAATTTTAACACTTTATCAGAAAAATGTTGAATTGATATGTGAGCATGTTTTTCAAAAATGGGATAAGCATTTAGAATATTTGATAATTCAATATTTATATCCTCAGGATATAAAGAAGTTAATCGAATCCTAATATTTTCACCTGAAAAAGTTTCACCAATATCTTTAAGAAGATCTGATAATTTATCTTCTTTATTAAAGCCATAATAACCCAAATTAGTGCCTGTTAAAACTATTTCCTTGTAGCCCTTAGCAATGAAACTTCTTATACTTTTTAAAATTTCTTCTTTCGGCAAACTAATTATCTTAAGTCCCCTTAAAAATCTAATTTTACAAAAAGAGCAAGAATTAATGCACCCCTCTTCAATTGGCAAAAAAACACGAGTTCTATCGCCATATGGTTCTTTTGGTAATAAAATTTCATAATTGGTGTCATTACGCCAGAAATAGTAATCTGAAAACACACCAATTTTGTCTAAAAAAGTGTGGATATTTTTTTTCTCATGATTACCTAAAACCAAGTCAGCTCCAGCTTCGCTTAATTGATATGGATTAGAAACAGCGTAACAACCAACAGCTATTATTTTTGAGTTTTTGTTAAGTCTTTTTATTCTTCTAATTATCTGTCTTGATTTTCTCTCTGCTTCGGAAGTTACAGCACAAGTGTTCAAAATATAAATATCACTTTCACCGTCTTTTTCTTCGAAAGTTATCTCAAAATTACCAGAAAGTTTATCTGCAATAGCTTGAGTTTCAGCTTGATTCATTTTACATCCCAAAGTTATTAAGGAAATTTTATTCTTCATTTTCTATCGCTCTATCTAATGATTTACTTAGAATATCGATTCTTCTAATAACTCCAACCAATTTTTCGTTGTTATCCACAACTGGCAAAATTTTCAATTTGTTTTTGATAATTATATCGGCAACATGCAAAACCGTATCGTTTTGGTACACTTTGTAAGGCTTTTTTATCATGAATTCAGATACTGGGTGGTCTAAGATCTTACGTAATCCATGAAAAAACTGTTGACTATCAGGTATAAAAGAAGTGCTTTCCATAAGCTTTAGATATCCGGGTAGAGAAGCATCGATAATTCCAGTTTCACTTAAATAACCAACTAACGTAAAATCACTCGATACAATGGGAAGAGCTGATAAATTATGTCTTTTACATACAGTTATAAAATTTTCTACTGTTTCGTCTTCCATCAATGAAGTTAAATCTCTTTCCATTATTTCTCTTGCCTTCAATAATTAACACCTCTTTGTTATTCTATTCTTTCTACAGTAAACCTTTTCAAACTTTTTTCTATTTGCGATAAATCACCAATCTTTTTTTCTATATAATCTGTTTTTGAAATAGCGCTTGCCATTCCAAATTTAGCTGCTTCAAAATAGTTAAAGCCGTTTTTTATTATATAATACAAAATACCGGACATAAAAGCGTCTCCAGCTCCAAAAAGGTGAGACAATTCTATTTGTTCATCTGGTTTAAATAACCATAAACCATCATTAGTTGCAACAATATCACCAAACACTTGATAGCTCATGATAACCAACCTAGCTCCGTATTCTATTATTTTATTAGAAACATCAATGTATTCTTCAAGACTGTCTAATTTTTTCCCAAATATTTCTGTTCTCCTTCTAAAATCAGGTTTAACCACAGTTGGACAGTTATTAATAACTGCTTCCTCAAAATATGGGCCAATTGATTCCATATATGTTGTTTTACCTCTTTTTTTCGCTTCAGAAAGTAGATCAGAATAAACACTAACATTTAATCCTTGTGGGATACTTCCCGATATAACCACATGTTCAGTTAAAGATAGTGAATTTTTATATCTTTTTAAGAAATGTTCATAATCATGATTTTTTATATAAGGTCCTTTGCTATTAATTGAAGTAATTAAGTTCTTGATAGGGTCAATGATTTCGATATTTTCTCTGCTTTCCTCTTCTGAATAAACAAAATTCATTGTAATATTCTCAAAGGAAGAAAGTTTACTTTGAATCATATTTCCTATAAAACCCCCTAGGAAACCAGTAGCAATTGATTTTAAATTTAAATCTGAAAGCATGATTGAAACGTTAATTCCCTTTCCACCCGCCTCCATTTTGGAGTTTGAAGGGTTTTCAATCCTATATAAATTTCCAACATCAAAATTTTCTATGATAACTTCTCTATCTAATGAAGGATTTAAAGTTACAGATAAAAAGTCATAATCCATCAATTCCACCTATCCTTTTTTAGAATCAATTATATTATATCATAACTAATGAATCATTAATTAACACAATAATTAAAAATAACGGGCAACAATACCCGTTATTTTTAAATTATAAATATTTTAAATAGTTTTTTGTTACAAAAAGTTTTAAGCTTTCTTGTCAAGGGCTAACTTTTCTTCGTTTTCTGAGTATCTTCTCATTCTCACCTTATAATTATAAACTCCTCTTTTGGAAGGATACTTTTCAGCATATCCTTCTTCAATCCATAACTTATCAGCATATTTTTTCCATTCTTCAGCGAGTTGATCTAATTCAGGAGCTAATTCATTGATTGTTCTTTCGCTTCCAGGATGTTGTGGAATAGCATTGAATTTTTTAACCATTGCTCTGAATACTTTAGGGTTGTCTATAATTGGGCACGGTCTGAATAGATTGTCAGAATATGGGATAGTTCTCTTATATGCCTCAAAAAATGGTGACTTCAAGATGTCGATAATTCTTTTCTCTCTGATGTTATCTACTGCAAATTGTTGGAATACACAAGGTTCTGCATACCCTTTAGCATTTATATGCAAATATTTAGCTCCAGATGCTAAACAACCATTAGTCAAAAATCCATGGTTCCAAAAATCAGCAACAAATGCAAATTTACCTCCTAACCTCAACTCTTCTAATTTGTGAAATCTTTCATATCTTTGTTCAGGTGTAGGTACGAGGTCCATCGAAGCATCAGCTCCAACGGGCATGAATTGGAAGATCCATGCGTAGCTAACGTTGTTCTCTTGTAAATAATTCCAAAAGTCATCATTCATTATGGAATCATGATTTTTACTAGTTGCTGTTACTGAAGCGCCATATATAACTCCATTTTCACTTAATAATTTCCAAGCATTTTCTATCTTTTCGAAAACTCCCTTTCCTCTTCTCCAATCTGTATCTGATTCATAACCTTCTATAGAGATTGCTAAAGTTGCATTACCTAATTCTGCTAATCTTTTTGCATTTTCTTCATTTATTAATGTACCATTGGTATAAATTAAGAAGAAAGAATCGTTGAATTCTTCTAGAACATCAAAAAGATAGGGGTAAACAAAAGGTTCTCCTCCAGTAATTATAAAGAAATATATACCCAAATCGTTGAACTGTCGAATTACGTCAAATGTTTCTTCTTTTGATAACATGTATTTATGACCATACATTGCTGAATAACAGCCGACACATCTTAAATTACATGCATAAGTTGGCGATAAAACTCCCAATTTTGGAAGTACTGTTTCATACTCATGCATCTTTTCTTGTCTAGTTTTTTCCCCAATCGCGAATTCATTAATTATAAGATTATTGATTATTTTTTCCACTACTTTAGGACTTGATCTTTTAAAAAGATTCGCCCAATTAACTAGCATGGGATCATGGTTTTGAGCACCTTCAGCTAGTTTTCTTAATCCACTTTTTGCAGGTTCTTTGGAGAATTTAGATAAAGTCCATAATAATTTACTCAATTGGTCAACATCTGAATTTCTAACAACACTCGTTATTAATTTCGAACTTTGTTTTAATAGCATATTTCTCATAGAATCCATAACTGCCATTAATAAACACCTCCTGATTTTTTATTCCGTAAAACATAAAATTAATTTCTTAAAATTTTCTTGGACCTCTTTATCAGAAAACTCAACGCCAACAGATCTGTATATAACTAATCCGTCAAACATAGCCTGCAACATAAATGCTTTTGTTTTAGAATTGAATATTTTTTCAAATTTATTTAAAATATTACCGTAATAATCTTTAAAAGTTTGAGTTAGAATTTCCATCATTTTATTGTCATGAGTTGAATTAATTAAAATTTCAAATAATCTAAGTAATTCGTTTGAATGAAAAGTGTTTAAAATTTCTGAATAGAGATTGGAGTATATTTCCGCACTTTTTTCAACGCAGTTGTCATTTGAATCAGAGTTTTTGTCTTCAAAAAAATGTTGGATTTTTTCTAAAAGCGCTCCAAAAGCTGCTATAATAAGGGCATCCTTGTTTTTGAAATAATTATATAAAGAACCTTTTGAAAGGTTGCAAGATACAGCTACGCTTTCCATTGTTAGATTAGAGAGCCCTTTTTCACTGATAAGTTGCAGAGCTGTTTCAGCTATATATTTTTTCTTTTCTTTTTTATCTAACGATTTTACAGCTTTCTTCATAACCTCACCTCTTTTTTTGACTGACTGGTCAGTCACTTCAATTATAAAATAATAAATCATTTATTTCAAATACGATAGAAATTATCGGGATTATCAACGTTCTTTTTTAAATTCTCTAAAAAACTAATTAATATTAATAAGAATATAAGTAGAGAATATTATTTGAAACAAAGTTCGATATTAACATATTAATTACATAAAAACACAACAAAACACATATAATAACAAAAGATGTTACAAAACTAATTTCGTTTCCACAAAATCTTTAAGCAGGAAATACTTTATGATATAATTTAAAAGTATCAAACAAAGCTTAGAATTCTAAAGAAGGTGGTTTAAGATGCAACTTGTTGTAGTTAGGGTTGATGAAATAGGCTTAAAAAATAAAAACAAGATATTTTTTATGAAAAAGCTTGCTGAAAATATACGAAAAAAGTTAAATAAGCAATATTCGTTTGAAATATCAAATAATCGTATATATATAATTTCTGATTCAGAAGAAATAAATAAGAAAGAGTTGGGAAATCTTATAAAAGTATTTGGAATTCATTCCTATTCAATAGTAGAAAAAACAGATTTAGAATTAGAATCTATTAAGAAAAAAGTTCACGAAATTACTAAAAATGCTTTAAAAACAAATAATTATAAAACCTTTAAAGTTTTTGTTAATAGAGCTTATAAATCATTTCCAATTAATAGTCAGGAATTAGCGCCTTTATTAGGTGAATTTATTTTAGATAATTTTCCCTATTTAAAAGTTGATCTAAAACATCCGGAATTAAAAGTCGAAATAGATATTAGAAGAGATGGAGCATATATTTTTACAGATCGTTTTGATGGACCTTCAGGATTACCTGTTGGTGTTTCTTCAAATGGAACTGTATTGTTATCTGGAGGAATAGACAGTCCTGTAGCTTCTATTTTAATGATGAGAAGGGGAATGGTTTTAAACGCAGTTAATTTTTATAGTCCTCCTTTTACAGGACCAAAATCGTTAAATAAAATATTAAGAATAAGCTCTATTATTTCGGAGTATTCACCAAATAATTTTTATCTATATATTATTCCATTAACTAAAATACAATTTCTTTTTAAAGATCTAGCTGAGAAGAGATATTCAGTTATTTTACAAAGAAGATCTATGCTTAGAATCGCTAACAAAATATCAGAAATTACGGGAACCAAAGTTTTGGTTAGTGGAGAAAGTTTAGGGCAAGTTGCTTCTCAAACTGTAGAAAATTTATTAACTATTTCTGATGCTAGTAAGAAAGAAATTTTAAGACCTCTCATCGGTTTTACAAAAAATGAAACTATAGAGCTTTCTAAGAAGTATGGATTATATGATACATCCATATTACCTTATGAGGATTCATGTAGTATTTTTTTGCCTCCACAGCCGGCTACTAAAGCTAATGTAAATAAAATAACCTTGATTGAAGATTCTACACCAGAAATTTCAAAATTAGAGAAAGAAGCTTTAAATGAATCAAAAAAATTTGAAATAAATAATGGTAGTATAAGAGAAATTACTGATTTTAAAAACTAAAAATTATTGATAGCGGTGTAAAGGAGGAAACATGATGAGGAAGATTTGGAATATAATAAAAGCTGTTTTCTTTACTATTTGGCTATTTATAGGATTTTTTGGGGTAGTAATCATTTATGGCAGCTATGTTCTTATAAAATCTAACATATTGAAAAGAAAAAAAGGTGAAGAAGTCTCTCAAGAATATATTAGAGAAGTTGTTTCTTGGTTTGGGAAAGTAACTTTTAAATTTCTACGCAGTGATGTACAAATAGAAGGTAAAGAACATATTCCAAATGAAGGTCCATATGTTATCATTTCCAATCATCAAAGTCTATTTGATATCCCTTTAATCCTGGGATATATATACCCATCAGCTTTTATAGCTAAAAAGGAATTAGCTAAAATACCAATACTAGGAAGATTTATCAAAAAATTAGGGTCAATTTTAATCGACAGGAATGATGTAAAAAGTGGAGCAGCTGCTCTTAAGAAATTTGCAAAAATATCTAAGACAGGTGAAATAATAACCCTATTTCCAGAAGGGACAAGAAGCATCGATGGTAAAGTGGGTGAATTTAAGAAAGGATCACTTTTGATTCCTTTTAGATATAACATAAAAGTTTTACCTATATCTATCAATGGAACGATTAAAATGAGTAAAAAAGGAAGTCTTTTCATCAAGCCTTCATCTATAAAATTATTAATACATGAACCTATAGAACCCAAGAAATTTGCTAGTGAAGGTGAATTAAGAGAATATTTGAGAGAAATGATTTCAAATGGAGTGATTGATGATGAAAGTGAATCGAAGAATATGTATTAATACAGTAGAAACCTAACTTCATGTAAGGAGGTTTTATCTATGAAAAAAATTAGCAGAGTTACCATGGGAATGGATAAGGTTTCTAATACACCGATTATTTTTTTACAGGTTGAAAATACAAATACAGTTGTTCCTATATGGATAGGGCCATGTGAGGCTGGAGTAATAGCTTTGTTGTTAAGAAATGAAGTTTTTGAAAGGCCCTTAACTCATGATTTGATTGGTAACTCAATAAAAGAATTAGGGGCTAAACCTTTAGAGGTCTTGATTGATGAGTTTAAAAAAGATATTTATTATGCAAAACTTGTTATAGAGAAAAATGATTCACAAATAGTATATCTAGATGCTAGGCCCTCTGATTGTATAATTATTTCTTTAAAAAATAATATACCCATATTTATTGATGAGAATATAGTTAATGAACATGGTATTGATATTTCATTTATTGAAGACGAAAATGAGGAGCATATAAAAAAAGATATTGAAAATTTCGATATAGATGAATTAAGAAAGAGGTTTGAGGGTAAGAATAAAAAAGGAGATGATTAAAAGAAATTACAAACAATAAATAGATAGAGGTGAATTGGTGAAGCAGATGGAACTTGACGAATTTAAAAAAGTATTTGATAGAGAAATTGACATTTTTTTTACAAATGCTGAAGTTGAAAAAGAACTGAAAGATGCAATTTTGTACAGTATTAAAAGTGGTGGTAAGAGAATTAGGCCATGGATTATTTTTAATTTAGGGAATGCACTTTTCCTAAATGATAGCGACCTTTTAAATATTGGAATTGCGGTAGAAATTTTACATTCTTCTTCCTTGATACATGATGATTTACCTGCATTAGATAATGCTGATTTGCGAAGAGGAGCTTTGTCAAATCATAAAAAATTTGGTGAGTATTCAGCAATTTTGGCAGGTGATTACGGTTTTACTCTGCCAATAAAAATCTTTATTGAATATCTTGACGATGTAAGCACAGATAGGAAAATGCTATTGATTAAATACTTTGTGGAAAGTACCTTAAAGTTATTCGAAGGCGAATTAAAAGATCTTGATTTTGAAAAAAAGAATATTCGAGTTACAAAAGAAGAGATATTAAATATGTATTCAAAGAAAACAGGAGCATTGTTCGGTTTTTGCTTTGCTGCTCCATTTTTACTTAGTGGAAGTATAAAAACAGGTGAAAAAATGAAAGAAATTGGAATTAAGTTTGGAATAGCTTTTCAAATATACGATGATTTGAAAGATTTGACAGGAACAGAAAAAGAATTGGGTAAAGATATTAATAAAGATATCAATAAAAAAACATTATTAAATTATTATAAATTTAAAGAGGCAAAAAATATAGCCGATAAATATTATGAGGAAGTTTTAAAAGAATTGTATCAAAGTGAATTAGAAGAACTTATGATAATGTTGGGAAAAATAAA
Organism: Petrotoga sp. 9PW.55.5.1; assembly: GCF_003265365.1. Classification (NCBI taxonomy): domain Bacteria; kingdom Thermotogati; phylum Thermotogota; class Thermotogae; order Petrotogales; family Petrotogaceae; genus Petrotoga; species Petrotoga sp. 9PW.55.5.1. Next base: position 47,334 of record NZ_AUPM01000003.1, read on the forward strand.
AGCTATAATAGAGACAAAATAAAAAAATCAATTGGAGGAGATATCATTAAATTTCCAAATCTCAGTTTTATGAATAAATTCAAACTTATGAAAAAAAAATATAAGATAATGGTTTTAACAATAAGCCTAGTTGGATTAGTCATAATTTTATATTTTATTTTCGGTAATTTGTCTAGACCTCAAGATCAAAACATTTCTCTTAGATTAGAGATAATTATTCCTCAGGATGCTTACTCCTCCAAAAAAGATATTGAAATTGTCCCTCTTTCTAGTGATTCACCCGAATATAATAACTTATTAAATTATAAAAATTTTTATGGAGATGTATATAAAATTTCTTTTACAGATGGAACCAAAGAATCTTCAATACTACCTGTCACCATCAGGTATAAATTACCAATAGAAAGCTATTTCGGAGATAATTTTATTAATTTTTCTCTTGGGTATAGTACAAATGATCAAATTCCTATAGTTTCTGAATTTACTGGGGAAAGAATTGTGAAGATTGAAGATAATTATTACATAGAAGCAGAAACTTTTCATTTAAGTAAAATTAATCATATTGGGTTAGTAATTGATTCTCCAAGAGAAGCAAACTATGGGTTAAGGATTTTAAAAGAAGGATCAATGTCTATAGAACCAGATATTATACTCATCCCAGGAACAGATATTAACTTTTTAGGAGAAATTGTTAACACAAATCAAAACATATATCCCCAAACATTTTGGTCCTCTTTGTTTCCAGAGAGAACGATATGGAATTACAACTATCCTTTAATCAATACTAAAAGCAAAAATTATAACGATTCATATACTAATTTTGTAGAAAGGACTGGATTAAATAGTTATATAGAATTTGAAGGTAGAAGACTAGCTCAAGAACTTTCGCGTTTCCCTGACAAAAATTTCGATATAATAGCTCATGGAATCGGAGGACTAATTGCAAGATATGCCATAGAATCAAATGATACATTAAGTAATGTAAGAAATCTTGTTCTTATTTCGACACCTAATAAAGGTACAAATTTAGCTAATCCGCTTTTTTTTAACTTGATTTTTAATAAAAATCTGAAAATTCTGTCTTCTTATTTTAATTTAGAAGAAAGTACATTATTGAAGAGTATTTTAAATGTTAATTTCTATTTAAATCAGATTAATTCATATTATAGAGATTTGATTCCAAATTCCAAATTTCTGGAAAATCTCAATTCTTTTGGTTTAAGAGAAGACGTGAGATATCTTGTCATAGCAGGAACGGATCCCGGTATTAATGAAGATATTTCAGAAAATTATTTTTCAAGATTGTACCAGAATATATTCAAGGGTATGGGGATGGTATAGTTACTATTGATAGTGCCATTTTGGAGGGGGCTGATGAATTTTACTACAGTAATAAAAGTTTCAATGAGATCTATAATTCTTCGGATGTTCTTGACAAAATTGCAAGTTTTTTACAAGAAACAGTTCCTGATCTCTCAATCGAGCCATTTAAGGATGATAATTTTATTGAGTATATTTATGAAAAAGAGAATAAACTAGAGATAGATAATACAAATATTATTCAGCCCCAAATAATACAAAAATTTATGCTTCCAAGAAATTATATCGAGAATGAAATAATAACAAACATTGTTAAAATAGGTGATTTTAGAGAAGGTTCCGTAAAAATAGTTAATTTACAGGAGACTATATATTTTAAAAGCCCGTCAGGTATATACAACAACAAACTTGAAAAAGTATTTTCAAATGATATTTTAAGTGGTTTAGAAATAAACAATATGTATTATATGACAACAATAGATGGGGTATATGTTTTAAATCAAAATGGTAGAATAGAAAAAGTAAATGAAAATTCAAGTATTTCTAATAATCAAATCATATACTACATTCCTGATAAAGGTTTTTTAAATATTCAAAATGGTAATATTTATCTGAATGAATTACTTATGTTTAGTGGAAGCTCGTTTGTTGATTTAAAAGTTCTAGATAATGTAATTTATATAATTTTTAATGATGGAATAGTTAAATTTGATGAAGAAAAAATTGTTGAAGTTATAAACATAACTTTACTAGAAGAAATTTTTGATATGAATTTGGGAGAATTTGTAGAATTTGTTACTTATGACAACAAATTCTTTATGTTATTTTCTGACTATAAACTCGTTTATTGGGATAGTTTAGAAAATAATTTTCAATTAGTTGGTAATGGGGATATAGGAAGATTAAAAACACAAATATTTGATGATAAGTTGTTTATATTTGGTAAAGATCATTTAACCTATATAAATTTAGAAGAAAATAATTTTCCAGGTATTTTTCAAAGAATAGAGGGCAGGTTAATTGATATATTAATTAAATCTAATGGGGAGGTATGGCTTGTATTAGGAAAAAATAATAACATTGAAGTTTTTAAAGGAGAATTGAAGTGAGAAAAATCCTGATCTTTTTTATATTGATTTTAGAAATATCATTAATTTTTGCTGATAATTATGATTTAGCTTATCAATATTATTTGAATGGGCTAAAATATTATCAAAATGGCCAGTACCAAAGAGCGCAAGAAGATTTAGAAAAAGCGATTCAACTTTCGCCAAAACTCGAAGGTGAAAGGCCTGAAATAAAAATGTATTTAGGACTCTCCGCCTTTCAAAATAAGGATTACAAAACAGCAGAAATTTATTTAAATCAGTTTAAAGGTAATCCATTGGTAGATCAGGCTTTGGAGATAATAAATTTTTCTTCAACAGATCAACAATATTATGGAGCATCTGTAAAAATAGATGAAATACAATCTCAAGGCGAAAACGATGAAAGTGATAATTTTAATTTTTCCGTATTTTTATTAATCATGTTAATTATTTTTTCAATTTCCATGTTAATAATTATTTCGGTAATATTCTGGATGAACAAGCATTATAATCAAAAAAGAGATAAAGAAAAAAATCCAATTGCGGCTATTGTTTCTGAGTCTATTGAGACCTTGAACAAAGAAAGTAAATATAAATTATTCGATCAATTTGAAAGCAAAAACATTAAATTAATTTGGGAATCTTCTGTAGCTCTTAAAAAGCTTATTGGTTTAAAAGTTATTGAAGAGAATGAAAAAAAACAAAGTGAAGAACTTTCACCAATTCCAGAAATCGAGGAAATAGAAGAATTAGAAAATAAGATAGAAAATGAAATTACTAATGAATTATCTGATTTAAACATTGAAGATATCGAAAAAATGTTAGAAAAACTTGATGATGAGAAAGAAGAAGTTATTTTTTCGGAAATTAAAAGTGAAGAACACAAAAAAGAATACTTAGAAATGCAAGATATTCTACATCCTGATTCTGAAATGAAAGATAAATATTCTACTATATTAAAAAAAGAAGAAAAACAAGTATCTAAAGAAGATGCAATAGATTTTATTGATGCTATGAATGAATTAGAATCCAAAGATATTAATCAGTCTAATCTTCAAAAGTTTTTTCACAAGTTATTTCATTATGCTAATCAAACTAAACCAAAAGATTGATTTTTAAAATAATTCTTGATATAATATATATAAAGTTATAGAGGTTAAAAGTTGCGGATGTAGCTCAGTTGGTAGAGCTTCAGCTTCCCAAGCTGGTTGTCGCGGGTTCGAGTCCCGTCATCCGCTCCATATATAAAAATGAGAGGAGCAGAATATGCTCTTTTTTTGTTTTTTGGAGGTAGAAAAAAATGAGTTTGAAAATTGAAACTGGAAAGTTCAAAAACCAAAGTATAGAAATGGTAAACAACTCTAGAACCAGATATACTCCTGCAAAAATAAGAAGGGCGTTAATGAGCATGTTCGATTTTTCTAATGCAAACATTCTAGAATTTTTTGCCGGAAGTGGAATAGTAAGTTTCGAAGCTCTTAGCAATGGAGCAAGAAAAGCCATTTTGATAGATATCTCTTCAAAATCTGTTTCTTCTATTTTAAAGAACGCTAAAAAGTTATCTGTTTTAAAAAATGTAAAAGTTATAAATTCTGATTTTAGAAAATCAATTTCAAAAATTTCTCAAGAAAAATTTGACTATATTTTTGCTGATCCACCATTTAATAACAATTATGTAGAAGAGATACTAAAATTCATTAGTCATAATGGAGACATTCTTGAAGATAATGGTTTTCTAATAATAGAAAAACATAAAAATGAACAATATGGCTATTCCTCTAAAATTATGGAAGAACCAGAGATACGTAAATATGGAGATATAGAAATACTTATTTTTAGAAAAAAATAAAAAAAGGGCCTTTATGGGGCCCTAATTTGGAAATGAATTCTTCCGGGGACAGAACACTCCAGGAGGGAGGGTAACCTACAAAAGTGTCCTGTAAAGATATTATACACTATGAAATTTTTTTCTCAAAACTGATTCATTGGCAATTATTTTCAATTAAACATAAATATAGGCATTTATTCGAATTTAGAAGAAGAAATCTCAAAAATCGAAAAAATCTCGCTGTTTAATAATAACCAGCTTTCTGTTGGAATATTAGAAAAAAAAGGCGCATAATCGAGTGTATGGCCAAATGTTCCCCAATTTAATCCACTAGCCTGGTTTTGAATATCGTAGAAAGCTTTGATTAATTCGGATTGGTAAGTAACGCTATCTTCTGAATTCTTGGTATTATAAAAAGGAGCTTCTAAATCAATTTTTAGGTTTAATGCCTTTTTAAATTCTTCATAATTATCGTAACGGTTAAAAATGTTGATCAGTTTCTCATAAGAAAAGTCATTATTGGGGATTTTACTTGTTGAGATAAAGCCATCTCCTAAGCTCAAGCCACCTGTAGAATGATCAGCAGTGACTATTATTAAAGTATCTTCAGGTTGCTGATTTAAAAAATCTAATGCAACTTTGGTTGCATCATCGAAATCCCATATTTCATAAATCATTGAGATAGTATCATGAGCATGGGAAGCGTGATCAATTCTACCACCTTCGATAATAATAAAAAAAGGTTCATCTTCAAATTTTTTCAGGGCATATTCTAAAGTATCTTTTAAAGAAATTCTGTTAAAATCATCAGTTAAGAAAGGGAAATTCCCATAATAGAGCATCACAATTTCCTTGTTTTTTGTGACTTGATCTTTTAGCTCTTCTGAGTAAGTATACCCAAATTGAGAGGCAATATTTTTGTCAAAATATGGTTTACCACCTCCAATGAAAAGGTCAAACCCGCTATTTAGTAGATCTTGTTTGATATTATCGTAATTTCTTCGGTTCACTGTAGAAGCATAAGCGCCTGCAGGAGTGGCATCAATAATAGTATTAGTAGTAATAACTCCAATTTGATATCCTAGACTTTTTAGATCATAAGTAATGGGGAATAATTTTTTCCCATTTCTGTCTATATTTATTCTGTCGTTATACGTTTTCTCTTTTGACAATATTGCTGTTATAGCTGCAGCTGAATCAGTAACTCCATTTAATGAAGAAGTGTCAACTAAAGAAAAATAAGGGATTTTAAACATATTTAGCTCTTCTTGATAAGAATATTGTTTATATAAATTTGCTAATTGCATATGAGGGATCCCCATTCCATCGGCTATGAAAAGAAATATATAGTCATAAGAATAAGTAAAAACTGTAAATAATAAAAAGATAAAAAAAATAAAAAAATTTTTCATAGAATATTTTCCTCCTTCTTAGAAATGTGCTGACTTCGTAAAATGAATTTCTCAAGTAACTCTTTGAATTCTTCGTCATTTAAATGAGTGTAGTGTTTTAATAAATATTTCTGGAAATCAAAGATTTTCTCTGTATCATAATTAAAAAATTCTAAGAATTTAAGAACATCTTCTCCATAATGTTTTGCATAAAATTCCGATTTTTTTAATTCAATTTCCTTTAAATACTCTTCGTATAAAAATTCTCGAAGATAAAGCATCGAATTAACTTCTGCCAGAGTTTCATGCCAAGTATCAATGTTAGAAGTAGTTATCTTATAGCCAAAAAAGTAATGAGATAATTCGTGAACTAAATCTTTTTCAGAATTAATTATATACACACTCGGTAAAATTTGAAAGGATCTATCAGAGTTAAGATATAGTATATATATTTCTTCTTGAATTTCTGAGATATTGTTTAAAAAAGTTATAGACTTATCTATCCACTTTTCTAGAAACAATTCATTATAAAAAACATTGTTATAAAGGTTTAATTCTTTGCTATTTTTATAGAAAACTGTTCCTGTTGAGGGTTTTGCTTGTTTTTGTATTAAATTGTTCCCGTTTTGAAATAAAAAAGAATGGTTTTGTACATTTAATACAGAAAGTTCTTTAAACGGTATCTCTGTATAAAAAAAGACAGTTTTCCTATAAAAACTGTCATTTTCTTCTGCAAAGAAATTTATATTTACAGGCCCACTGGAATATATTTTTATATTGTTTTCGGTTTCATTAATAAATACAATAGGGAAAAATAAAAAAAATAACAGTACAAGCAGGAAAAAAATAAAATAAATAGATCTTTTAGCTAATTTCAATAAATTAATTCATTCCTTTCTTGGTTATCCTAACCGATTCTTATACTTATCAAAATGTATAGTATGTACATGGATAAAAGAACCCCACCTAAACCTTTCCCAACTTTGTTGTCTTTTTTTAGAAAGATCCAAACAAGTAGAACTAATGCAAGTATGAGTCCATAAGATGTATCAAAAGCAACAGATCTGTCAGCTTTTGCACCATTTACTAAAGCGGATATACCTAAAATAGCAGCTATATTAAAAGTATTAGAACCGATTATATTACCCATAACTATATCATCAGAATGTTTAACCGCAGCAACTATAGCGGTGACTAATTCAGGCAATGAAGTTCCAATAGCAACTATTGTAACTCCTATCAAAGATTCTGAAATTCCTATGTTTTTTGCAAATATAACTGCGTTATTAACGGTTAATTCACCACCTATCATAAGCATAGTTAGTCCCAATGCAGAAAATAGAATGATCTTAGACCAAGGTTCTTCTTTTTCTTGCTTAGGCCCTTCACTTTCAAGAAGCTGCTTTCTTACTTGTTGATCGTTTTGAGCCATATAATAAAGATAAGCCATAAAAATGATTAAGAATGTAATCAATATCATGCCATCGTATCTTGTTAAAACGCTATTCCCTTCCATAACCATAGCGAAAATAACCACAGAAATTATCAATAAAAAAGGCATTTCTATATTGGCTGTGGATTTTTGAATCTTGGTAGGAGATAGTAAAAAAGAAATTCCTAATATCAATCCTATATTTGCAACATTAGATCCTAAAACGTTTCCTATACCTACACTTGAGCCTTTAATAGAGGATGAAATAGTTACAACTAATTCTGGTGCACTTGTTCCAAAAGCAACGACCGTTAGACCAACGAATAATTCGGATAATCCTAACTTTTTAGATAAACCGAGGGCTCCTTCTATTAATCTATCTGCACCGCGAACTAAAAGAAGAATACCTAATGCAATTAATAGAATATTGATCAAAAAATGTTCACTCCTTAATTTCGAAATTTTTTCTTTTCTTTCTCAAATAGAAAAAAAGCCCGATACCCAAGATAATCAATATAATACTTATTAAAATAGCAACTCTGAAATTTCCTAAATAAAGGCTATCCGTTCTTAGACTTTCTATTGGGATTCTACCTATTGAATATAAAATCAAGTATAATGCAGTAACTTCACCATAACTTTTTCTTTTATTTCTGATAAAGTAAAATAATATTAAAAAAACAACTAAATTCCAGGCTGATTCATAAAAAAAAGTTGGATGAAAGTATTCATAACTTTCGTATCCAATCATTCTATCCTGTGGGGCAATGTACATCTTCCAAGGTAAATTAGTCGGAGCGCCGTAAGCTTCGTGATTAAAAAAATTACCCCATCTTCCAATAGATTGAGCTAATGGAAGAACGAATGTAAATAGGTCTAAACCTTGAAGAAAGGTAAAAGAACAGTTTTTCTTAATTTTTGTATATAAAAATACTACCAAAAATGCAGCTAAAATAGCTCCATGAATAGCTAAACCGCCTTGCCATATTTTGAATATAGCAAAAAGATTTCCTGAAAAATAGTCAAAGTTGAAAATCACGTAATAAAGTCTCGCTCCTAATATACCAAAGATAATTCCAAGTGAAACTGCTGTAAATAGATCGTCTTCATCAATTTTTTCTTTTTTAGCTTCTTTTTCGGCTATAAAGGTTGCTAATAGTATTGACAAAGCGATTAATACCCCATACCAACGAATTTCAATTCTTCCTATCTGAAGCATTATAGGACTAAAATACCATTCTCCTGAAAAACTCCTGGGTAAAATTATTAATGAAATTAGGAAAAAAGAAATAACACTAAACATTAAAATATTGAAAAAAACTTTATCCTTTATAATATTACCTCCTCTCATTCACAGCACACTAATTAGTTGTAAAGAATCGCCATAACGGATTTTTAATTCCTTTTTTAAATTGTCAAAATTTTCAAGCTCTTTTGATTCTTCCAAAAACAGCTCTACTTTTTTTCTAGTGCCTTCAATAATAGATAAATCCTCTACTAAATTCAAAAATTTAAATTCAGGAATTCCGTGCTGCTCAACCCCAAAAAATTTTCCCGGCCCTCTCCATTTTAAGTCTATTTCTGCTACTTCAAAGCCATCTAATGTCTTAGAAAAAGAAGTTAATTTTTGTTTTACATCATCACTAATATTATCATTTACAACCAAAAAGCAGAAAGATTGTTTTTTGCTCCTTCCCACCCTGCCTCTAAGTTGATGTAATTGTGATAACCCGAATCTATCCGGATGTTCTATAACCATTACAGTTGCATCTGGTACATCTATTCCTACTTCAACAACGGATGTAGAAACAAGGATATTGTATTCTTTTTTTATGAATTTTTCCATAATATCATTTTTTTCTGACACAGGGAGTTTACCATGTAATAATCCAACACTATAATTCATAAATTCTTGTTTTAACTTCTCATACATATCTTGGGCATTTTTTAAATCTAAAACTTCTGATTCTTCAATTAAAGGATAAACAAAAAAAACCTGATTATTTTGTTCCAATTCTTCCTTTACAAATTCATACATATTCTTTATATTAGATTCAGCCAATAGCAAAGTCTTAATAGGTTTCCTCCCTTTAGGCATTTCATCTATAATACTGACATCCAAATCTCCATAAAAGGTCATAGCTAAAGTACGAGGAATAGGTGTTGCAGTCATAACTAAAATATCAGGATGATTGCCTTTTTTTATTAAATCTAATCTTTGATTTACACCAAACCTATGTTGTTCATCAATAATTACCAATCCCAAATTTTTAAATTCAACATCATTTTGTATTATGGCATGTGTTCCTACAACTACGTCTATATCACCGGTTTTTAATTCTGTTTTTACAGAGTTTTTTTTGCTGTCTTTTAATTCACCTGTCAATAAAGAAACTTTCAGTCCTAAAGGTTCAAAATCTTTTGATATCCTCTTAAATTGCTGTTTAGCCAGAACAGAAGTAGGAACCATTATTGCTACTTGATAACCTGCTTCACAAACATCTATCGCTGCAAGTTCAGAAACGACTGTTTTACCCGATCCTACGTCTCCTTGTAAAAGTCTATTCATAGGGTACGGAGAATTTAAATCTTTCTTTATTTCTTCATAAGATTTTTTTTGAGCATCTGTCAAGTTAAAATTTAAACTTTCTAAAAACTTTTTGGTTAAATTACCTACAATATTTTTTGTTTGACCTTTTTTCAATTCCTTCATCTTCAATTTAACATATATCATGGCTATTTCAAATAATATTGTTTCTTCATATTTTAAAGAATATAAAGCTCTCTCTTTGTGATACATACTCAAAGGGAAATGTAGGCCTTTCATGCGTTTTTTTATGTCCAAAAGGTTAAAATCGTTTATAAATTCATTTGGTAAAAATTCTTCCATATGAAAAGTTTGTTGAACAATTACTTTTGAAATTTTACGCATCGTTGACTGAAATAATCCAGCTGTTAATGGATACACTGGAAGGATTTCTTTCTTGAAATCTTCGTTACTAGATAATATTTGATAATCAGGACTTTTCATCTGTTTCATTCCATAAGATAATTCAACTTTGCCATAAAAAGCTACTTTCAAACCTTTTTTGAGATATGTTTTTATATAATCTTGATTGAAAAAGGTTATTATCATTACTCCGGTATCATCTTCAATAGAAAAGTTGTATATAGTTAATCCTTTATTTATTCTAACTTCATCTGAGTTAATTATTTTTCCAATTACTACAGCCTTTTCATTATCTTTTGCATTAAAAATCTTTACGACTTTTCTCCTATCTTCATAATCACGAGGTTGCAAATAAAGAAAATCCCTTAAACTGTGAACACCTATCTTATTGAGAAGCAAAGATCTTTTGTTGCCAACGTACTTTATATATTTTATATCTGTGAACAAAGACATTCTTTTTTCAGGTTCTTCGGTTATTTCATCTATCAAATATTTTTCCTTAAGTATTATGAGAGATTTCTTTAATCCATCTAATCTTTGCTGCTTTCTAGATTCTGGTAAAATCTTTAAAGGTTTTATATATGCTAGGATCTTTTTTATATCCTCTAATAACTCTTTATCTTTTATTTCTTTAACGTGAGTTTTGGTAATTTTATAAAAACTTGGGAAGATATCTTCCCAAGTTTTTATTTCCTTTTCTTTAAGTAAAATAACATTTTCAAAAGAATCAATCATTTCTTCAATCATCTATAAAACGCCCACCTATTTAATTTTATCTATTATTATTTTATCACTTTCTTTATAAATTTTATAACCATTAAGCTTTATTTCTTTAATATCGCCATTTTTAATAAACGGCTTAACCTTTATTATTGAAGAGTTTTCAACATAAAACTCTTTAAAACTACCTTCAAGATTTTTTCCATAATATACTACTTTAATATATATGGAAAAAACTATCAAAAACCAACTCAAAGAAAAAAACAAAAGAAAAATCATGACTCTATTCACTAATTAAGTAACCTTCTTGTAAAAAATTCATATTCACTAAAAAAGGTTTCAACACGTGATTCATAATTTAAGTATTTGGGTGAACCGATTTCTTTCATTTCTTTATAGTATTCATAAACTTCCTTGTAATTCTCAACAACGATTTCAGCAAGCTGCTTTTTTAACTCATTGTTCTGCAATAATGAATAAATCTCATTTAATAATTTTAAAGAATTATCAGGTATTCCTCTAAATTTCAAAGCCATGTAGTAATCTGCTTGTCCTTCTTTTTGAGTAATATAATCTATTCTCTTTATAATTTCTTGGAAGGGATAAATGTTCATTAATCTAGCTGTTAAAAGAAGATATTCATGATAAACATCTTCCCACTCTGGAAATCTATTCCATCCACCAGGTAATATATATATAGCTTGTTGTTCCCAATGATGAAAGTTAAGATAAGCATCATTTTGTAATTTTTTGACTTGTTCAATCATGTCTGAAGGAACATAATCTTTGAGTTGCTCGTATAGTATAACAATGTTGTAATAAATTCTTCCTATTAAGCGATAGGCGTTTTTTTCATTGAAAGAAATATAGGCATATTCTAATTGGTTTATTCCATCGTAAAGTGTCTGAATTTTTAGAAGGATCTCTTTTGCATCGTCATTCAAGCTATCAGAATATATTGTTTCTACCGTATCTCTTAAGTATTTATCCGGGAATGGCATTAGATCTATCGCACCTTCGAACTCATCAACCATAAAATTGTATCCATTAATATTTTTATTAAAAATTTTCTCCAAGTCTCCATAATTCAAAGAATTTTGTCTAATATTAGATGTAAGTAATTGTGCCATATAAAATGAGGATTTCCCGAAATTAGGGTTATAATTTAGAGATTTTTCAAAATAATTAAAGGCATTATCATACTTTTGTTTTGCTTGACTAGAATAATCTATTTTGAGATTTTCATATCTATTTATTTCAGATTGTATCTGATCGATTTGTCTACTGATGTTTTGAAAATTTTCACTTCCAGGTGTGTAATTAAAAAGTTGATTTTGAAGAATGTTTTTTTGAGATTCAAGTTGTCTTATTATGTTTGGTATTTGAATATCTGAAGCATTTAACAATGAAACCATGGCATTATATTCACTGTTACCTTTGACAAAAAAAGCTTCTGAACCACTTTCTTTTATTTTGTAAAAAGAGGACCAAATCCCTATGATTATTAAAGGTATAATAATAAAATAACCTTTATTGATTTTAAACTGCTTCACTTTAGGATTAAATTGTTGAGATACAGCGCTCGATAATATGAAAACGCTTAAAATAAGGTTTGGATGCATATGAAATGCAAATTCAGTAAAAGCATGTACAACCATCACAACAGCACTCCATCCAAGTAAGGGAAATAAAATAGTTTTATTATCATCTTTTTCATTTCTTAATGTTCTAAAAAAGATAATTACTAAACTCAAAAGCATTAATATTATCGATAAAAAACCAATTATTCCTGTTTCTCCTAAAGCTTGAAGATAGTCATTATGTGCTCGTTTAAAGTTATTCCAAGCATAAAGAAATCTCTCAGGATTCTTAGCTTGAACTTCTGCTAAATAATGGACCGCATATACAGGATAAGTGTTTATCCCACTTCCGAAGATTAAATGATTCCTATGATTTTCATCTTTAAATTGCTCAACAGCAGATAACCAAGATAAAGTTCTTTCATCCCAAGATGAAACTGACGCCATAGCTGCAAAACGATCGCTAGCCAATACTTCTCCGCCTCTATTGAAAGGGGTTTCAAAATTAAATACTACAAATAAAAAGGTTAGAACCGATAGAACTAATACAAACCATAATTTAAATTCTTTGGTTTTTATGTAAGACTTCAAACTTTCTTTTTTACGAGAAAGTGCAAAACAAATTAAGAAAAATCCCAATCCCAAAAAAGTGGCTAAGTATATCGAGCGCGTTTGGGCTAGTAAAATAACCCAAAACATAATGAAAACATTTGTAAGAGAATAAATTCTTACATAATTATTGGTATTTTTTCTTAAAGTAAAATAAATTGAAATTGGTAACAATTGTGCCAAATAATCTGAAACGAAGTTTGGATTACCAATGGTTGTTCTTAAAGCGATTCTTTGAGAAGGATCTCCATATTTTCCAAAAAATAAATCAAAACCCAGGAATTTATTTAAAAGCCCATCGAAAGCAATAATTGTACCTGTTATCATGAAAACGAAAAGTCCATATTCAATAAATTTGAAATCTCTCCCAAAACGCGTTGTTACAAGATATGAAAAAGTCACTATCAATACTATGTAAAGTGCAACAGATAATGAGGAAGGGAAATAATGCTTATTTTCTATATAAACCGATATTAAAGATAAAAAAGAAGCAATACTAAAAAATGTCAGGAAAATGTGAGACGAAGTATAATTAACAAAGATTGTTTTTTGAGAATACTTGATTAGATAATAAAATAATATTATTACTATAAATAAAGCAAAAACCAGATGTTTTTGAGTAGAATATTCGTAAACAAGGTTTGGAATCATTAAAAAAGGGATTAGAGCAAATAAGGCAAGAAAAATAAATATATCTTTTGGAATTTTTGAATTTGCTTCCACTAATTTTCCTCCTAACGCCTTAGATTATTTTAGATCAAAAAACTCTATAACTGCATTTTTAATAATTTCAGCAAACATATCAACATAACTCTCATCTTTAAACTTTTTAACAACATTAGGATTACTTATAAACTCCATCTCTAATAAAACAGCGGGACTTCTAGTATAGGCTAAAACAGCAAATTCTGCAGTATGTACCCCTCTAAATTTAATACCATTGACATTAAGATGAGTTCCTAAAATATTTGCGAAATTTTCACTTTCGTTCAGACTATTTTCTTTGTCATTAACCCATGTTTCGATTAAGTTCTTATCCTTATTAAAATCCAAATTTTCTCTGTAAGCTATTCTTCTAGCATAAGCACTTTCTGAGAAGTCAAAATAAAATACTTCTGATCCATATACCGTTGAATCAGAAGGGAAATCATTCATATGCAAACTTATGAATAAATCCGCTCCTTTTTCATTAGAAAAAACGGCTCTATCATGTAAATCGATATATCTGTCTTCTGTTCTAGTTAAAAAAACATTTATACTATATGGTTCAAGCAGTTGTTTCGTTCTTTTAGCTACTGCTAAAGTTATGTCTTTTTCAAAAGTACTATTTATACCAACTGCTCCAGGGTCTATTCCACCATGTCCAGGGTCTATAACTAAAACAGGTAAAGTTACTGTATTTTCAAAAGAAAGATCCAAAATTATCCGATTTTCTTCGATAATTTCATTTATATCTGCAGAGTTATTTAATTTTATTTGTATCCACACCTCAGTAGGTGAATAATGATAAGCTTTTATATAATTAATTTTGTTATTATACTCTTCATAATAATAAGAATCAGGGATCTCAGCACCTTTTATTTTAATTAGGTAACCTGATTTATTAACTAGAGGATAGATCCCAACATCTTCCATAGAGGACGAAAGTTCTACCATGATTCGGGCATTTGTTTTTTGGATAATGGTTCTTATTGAGGTAATTTTGGCGAGGGGCAAATTTAAATAAACATTATTATTATTGGAAATTAACTCAAGGTTCAGGAGTTTAGCAATTAGTTCTGGTGTTAAGTAAGCTTCTTTATCGATTATTTTTAAATCATTTGGATTAAAATGAACTGATTCAGAACTATTTATTATTGCTAAACTATTTTCGGGGAAGATAAACAAACTCCATTTATTGCTTTTCACATATATTAATGTTTCGTTATATACATCCAAAGATCTTCCACTTTTTTCAGAAATTATCTTTAAATTTATATACATATTCCCATTTTCTTCAAAATAATAAGATGGGTCTACTTCTCTCCATTGAAAATATAAACCTTTTGAAAAGGTTGTTAAAGAAATGAAAATGAAAAAAAATGTCAAAAAATAATTTGAAAAAATTAGAATAGTTACTTCTCATTTTTCCCCCTCCAATTTGATGAAGACAATATTTCGATAACTTTGTCAGCAATTTCATAATTTGGTAAAATATAATCTGCGTATCCTTCTTGAGCCACAATTTTTGGCATTCCATAAACCACACATGTTTCTTTAGACTCAGAAATCACTTTACCACCGTAATGTTTTACTTTGAAAGCACCTTTGGCTCCATCTCTTCCCATTCCCGTGAGTATAATGGCCAAAGAATTGTTTCTAAAGACTTCAGCTGCCATATCGAAGGTAAAATCAGCCGAAGGCCTAACGTTATTTACTTTTTCACTTTTATCAAGAAAAAGATTCACTTTATGATCATTTTGTTTTAAACCTAAATGAAAATCTCCAGGAGCAATATAAACAGTATTTTCTTGTAAAAATTCTCCGTCCTCCGCTTCTTTTACTTTTAAATTTGAAATTTTATCCAGTCTTAATGCTAAAGAAGTTGTGAAACCTGCGGGCATATGTTGAACAACAATTAATGGAACGTTTATATTTTCAGGTAATTGAGGTATTATTGCATCTAAAGAACGAGGTCCTCCTGTAGAACTAGCTATTAAAACAACCTTTTTTCCAAAAATGTTTGCCTTGGTTTTTTTTCCTGTTTTTCTGAATTCAGCGAAATGAATACTTTTAAGTTTTTCAACTGGGACTATCATGCTGCCTCGTATTTTTTTTAACAAATCATCTTGAACATCTCTTATAGTCCAAGAAGTGCTCCCAGCTGGTTTTTCAATAAAATCAAAAGCACCTTTTTCCAAACATTCTATTGTAATAGAAGCTTCTTTTGATGTTAAACTACTAACCATAATAACTCTTGTTGGAGATTTTGACATTATTTCAGTCAATGCTTGAAGACCATTCTTTTTAGGCATTTCTATATCAAGTGTAATAACGTCAGGTTTTAAAGCAATAGCTTTTTCAACTGCTTCATTACCATCCTTAGCCAAGGCAATAACTTTCATATCCGGTTCTTTGTCTATTATATCTTTTAATACCATTCTCATGAAAGGAGAATCATCTACTACTAAAACTTTTATCAGTTCCAAAAAAGTTACCTCCTCATATTTCAGCCTATTTTCTTTTAAATATAAATCCTGATAAGTTTATAAACAAGAGGAATATAACCCCTAGAATTATACCATACTTTGCAGGCATATTGAAAAAGGCTCTTCCAAAGATGATAGTTCCAATGCTGGCTGCAAAAATTGAAGCTATAAGAACAGCAGCTGCGGAAACGTCTTTTATAATTTTTATCGAAGAACTGTAAAAAGGGTGAAGAAAGTCAATTAATTTTTCTATAACAGTATTTACTGTTTCCATAATTAAAACAGCCATCACAGTTAATACAAGAATTATAAACTCTTGATCTGATAAATTGGCAAATAAAGCAGCTATTAAAACAATTAAACCTATTAAACTTTGTATTCTAAAATTTCGCTGAGTTTTATATATCTCAGCCAGACCTTGGAAAGCGTAAGAAAAGCTTTGCTTTAAAGTTCTATTTTCTTTTTTATTCATAACCTTTTCCTAGCTTTTTGTAAATTTTGGAGCGTTTTAAAGGATAATGTTTTTTGAAAAGAGAGTAACCTATTTTTATAGCTTTTTCGTCAACTTCTTGGTAATTTTTTGCAACGTTTTCTTTTACTATTTCTAACAAATTTTCCAAACTTACTATTTGGGTAACTGAGCATAAAACTCCTAATCCAATCATATTAGCGACATTCAAATTAGAAAGTTCCTCAATTGCTATCTTAGTTGCAGGTACTTTTATAATCTTCTTTGTAATTCTTTCTACGTATTGTGGTATATTATCAACAAGCTTTTCGTCATATAAAAGGATTCCATTTTTCTTTAATTTGCTTATATGATCCAAAGCAACATTATGCATTAAATATAAAATATCAAAATTCTGAGCTTCTGGATAATCGATAGGTTCATTGTCAAAAAGGACATCGCAGTATGAAAGACCACCCCTAACTTGGGCCCCGTAATGTTGAGATTGAATAACCCAATATTGTTCTTTTACCAATGTTTTAGCAAAAACAATTCCCATCAATATATTTCCTTGACCTGCTTCGCCGCTAAATCTAACTGAATATGGTGTAGATAGTAGCACGCTCATTGATTAGTCATCTCCTCTGAAACTAAACTTTTTCTCAACTTTGCGTATTTATCAGCGTAACCTTCCTTTTCTACGTTTAAGAATTCTCCAATTATTATTTTATCTTTCAATTCATTGTCATCCATTTTTTTTGCTTTGTTCTGCATAACAGAATTTTCTTTGAAATATTGTAACATCTGTGTGGGTTTAGGCATTTTATTATATCTTCCGAAATATGTATGACAATTTGTTACTACTTCCACTACTGACATACCCTTATGCTTTATAGCATTTTCAATATATTTAACTGTAAGCATATAATGAAAAACAGTGGATCTGGCGACGTAAGTTGCTCCAGCGGAAATTGCTAATTGTACTGGGTCAAACGTATCTTCTAAATTTCCATATGGTGATGTAGTTGCATAGGTTTTTGAAGGAGTTTCTGGAGAATATTGACCTCCCGTCATGCCATAGATAGAATTATTGAAGATTACAACAGTTAAATCCATGTTTCTTCGACATGCATGAATAAAATGATTCCCTCCAATTGCTAATATATCGCCATCTCCACCCATTACAACTACTTGAAATTCAGGTTTTGCTAGTTTTACTCCTGTGGCAAAAGCAATAGCTCTACCATGTAAAGTGTGCATGGTGTTGAAATCCAGATATCCTGTAACTCTTGAAGAACATCCAATACCAGATACAACAGCCACCTTATTTTTATCCATGTTTAGATTACTAACTGCTTCTAGAAAACTTTTCATAATGATACCATTTCCACAGCCCGGGCACCAAACATGAGTCATTCTATCTTTTCTAAGATACTGAAAATACTTATTTATAGACATACTAACCCGCCTTTCATATCGACTGTATTTTTAATTTCCTATTATTTTCGTTTTTATATTACATGTTTCAAAAAACATTTTAGTTAAACTATCAGGATAACTTTTTGTATAATATACTTCTTTTATTCCAGCATTAATTATTAATCGTGCACATACAGAGCAAGGTTGGTGAGTGACATACATACTTGCATTATCTGTACTAATACCAAATTTAGCTGCTTGCATTAAAGCATTTTGCTCTGCGTGAAGACCATAACAAATTTCTTGGTATTCACCACTTTTTATTTTTAGATCATCTCTTATGCATCCTATCACATCGCAATGAGGAAATCCAGATGGAGGTTGATTATAACCGGTAGCTAATATTCTTTTTTCTTTCACTATTATTGCTCCAACCTGTCTGTGTGAACAAGTAGATCTTTTGCTGACTAAAATAGCTACTTCCATAAAATAATTATCCCAATCTTCTCTTTTAGTGAAAAATTCAGGATTTTTAAAATTTCTAACTCTCAAATAATTTTCAACCTCATTTTTCTTTTCCAAAGAAATTCCTCCTTCAACTATTTGTTTGAGCAATATCTAGAAGATTTTCAAATACAAATCTTGAGAAATCCATTCCTTTTTTTGTTAATTTTATGGATCCATTTAAAGATAAATAATCTGATAAATTATCTTTTAAAGGAGTCAAAACTTTATTTAAAAGTTCGTCAGAAAATCTTTGCTTTAAATAATCGTATTTTAACCCCTCAGAAAGTCTTAATCCCATGAATAAAGTTTCAATTAACTCTTGAAAATCATCGTTTTTATTTGTAAATTCTTGAGGTTGCAATCCTGTTTTTATTTTTTCCAAATATGTTGGAAGTTCAGATGTATTTACAGTTCTTAGATTACCTATATGACTTCCTGCAGACACACCAAAACCGATGTATTCATAGTTTTTCCAATAATATTTATTGTGAATACACTCTTTGCGAGGTAAACTCCAACTTGAAATCTCGTATCTATTATAGCCAAAATTATCTAATTGGTCATAAATTAAGTCGAGAAGTTCGGATATTTGATCTTCTTCTGGGAGGTTAATTTTTTTGGTCTCTAGAAGGAATTTTAGAGGAGTATCGTGCGAGTAATCCAATAAATAATAAGATACGTGAGAAGGTTTCATTATTTTTATAAACTCTAAGTTATTGTTGACTGTCTCTTTGTCTTCAAAAGGTAAACCTAAAATAAAATCAACATTTATATTATCAAAAAAATCTGACAAAATTTTAAACGCTTTTAGGCCTTCGTTATATGTATGTATTCTTCCAACACTTTTAAGAATTTTGTCAGAAGTACTTTGAAATCCCATGGATATTCTATTAACACCTATCATTTTATAAAAATCGGCTTTTTCTTTTGTAATACTTTCAGGATTTACTTCTATGGTAAATTCCTCTAAAAAAGATAAATTAAAATTACTATCGAGAGTTTTAAATATTTGTTCAATGTATACTTCATTCATTAAAGATGGTGTACCGCCTCCAAAGTATATTGTTCTTACTCTCTTATTTTTCATTTTTTTTGAGATCATTTTTATCTCTTCTTTTAAAGAATACAAGTACTCATTCTTCAAAGATTGATCAATAGTCGAAGTATAATCGCAATAAATGCATCTTTTTTTACAGAAAGGTATATGAACATAAACAGCTAAATCATTAGAATTCAAAAAACAAACCTCCTCCTTTTTCATTAAAGGTGAAGATTAAAGGTACTTGTGAATTTTGATTGTATAAGTAAAATTGATAATGAAAATCATTTCCAAACGTTATCCTGCTACCAAAATGTAATTTTTGTTCTAAAATATTAATGGGAAAAGAAAAACCAAGATTTGGATAAATCTTTCCCTCAATAAATGAAACTCCAAAATCAAGTGTATCTACATAATATCTATCTAAACTAACCAAAGGGTAATTTATGTAAAAACCTTGAGAATACCCTAATAAAATAGGAATATTCACGGGTCTATACAAAAGAGAGGTTATTTCAAATATAGATAAATTGGCCATGGATAAAAATTCTAAATTACCTATTGCATAAGAAGGGATATTAAAAGTCGCCATTGTAAAATTATAAAAATTATGAGAATAGTTTTTAGCTTCCATTCTTTGAAAATGATTAATAGATAATACCCCTAAAATGGAGTTTTCAAATCTGTGTTCATAACCTAAACCAAAATCTTCATTGTATAAGGGTAGGGAAAAGAAAACTTTAAAAAAGCTTTCTCCACTTTTAAGCCTTATCGTTCTATTAAATACTTTATTTTCAATGTAAATTGGCTTGTAATCATAATACTCCACTTCTAACCCCACACCTTCTAATGAAGAAGTAAAAATAGAAAATGAAGCACTATTGTTGTCTAGCACGGGTTCAAAGGGAGTATAATTTATATATGAAAAAGAAACGACTGAAAAAATTATTATAAAAAATAAAGATAATAACTTATTCATTTAAAATCGCCCACTTTAATTAATTTTCTAATTCTCGTCTAGCAATTCTTTTATAATCTGATTCGTTTTTTGAGGATTGGCTTTTCCACGAGTTTTTTTCATGACTTCTCCAACAAAGAAACCAAGGAGTTTTTTCTTTCCGTTTTTATACTTTTCAACACTGTCAGGATTGTTATTTAACACTTCTTCTATAATCCTTCTCAAAGTATCCTCATTTTCTATTTGTTCTAAGCCTTTCTTTTTTACTATCTCCTTTGGACTAATTCCAGTTTTATACATTTCTGGGAAAATGTCTTTTACAATTTTAATAGAAATTTTATTGGTATCCAAAAGTTCTTTTAGTTCTCCAAAATATTCAGGTTTTATCTTCACTTTTTCTATACTGTCTTCGTTTTCTTTCATTTCTCTTAGTAATTCAGTCATAATCAAATTGCTTACAAATTTGGCATCTTTAGCTGATTCTACACATTTTTCATAATAATTTGCCAACTCTTTGTCTGAACTTAATATTTCAGCGTCATATTGTGGAATTTTATATTGTTGAACGAACCTACTTGCCTTTTCTTCAGGCATTTCAGGTATAAGTTTTTTAACTTCCTCAATGAATTCATCGTTCAAAATAAGGGGGGGTAAATCCGGCTCAGGGAAGTATCTATAATCCATTTCTTCTTCTTTAGTCCTCATTGGGAAAGTACATCTTTTGTTTGAATCCCAACCCCTTGTTTCCTGAATTAACTCTTGGCCTTTTTTTAGAATTTCTACAATGCGTTCTTCTTCGTATTCCAGTGCCTTTTCAACAAATTTAAATGAATTAATATTTTTCACTTCAACCCTTTTACTTATTTCTTGGGTTTTTTCATCAAGAACAGAAATATTTGCATCACATCTTAATGCCCCATTTTCCATATCGCCTGTTGAAACATCAGCGTACCTTAATAAATTACGAAGTTTTTCCATAAAAAGCCTTGCCTGTTTCGGAGTTTCAATATCTGGTTCTGTAACTATTTCTATAAGAGGTATTCCAGATCTATTGTAATCTATTAAACTATCCTTGGCCGAAGATATTTGATCCCCAGAATGAAGCATCTTTGCGGTGTCTTCTTCTAGATGTATTCTTCTTAATCTTATTTTTTTTCCATCAATTTCTATGTATCCACCACTAATTATAGGATGAAAATATTGGGTTATCTGGTATCCCTTTGGAAGATCAGGATAAAAGTAATTCTTTCTATCGAAACGAGAAACTTTATTTATTTTTCCATTAAGTATGAGACCAGCTTTAATAGCAAGTTTTACAGAATTTTCGTTTAATACTGGTAGTGTACCAGGTTGACCTGTACAAATTGGACAAATATGAACATTTGGTTCAGAGTCGAAATGATTCGTACTGCATGAACAAAAAGCTTTTGTTTCAGTAAGTAGCTGAACATGTATTTCTAATCCTATTATTGTTTTAAACAATCTACTTCAACCCCTTTACTGTTTGCTCATAGAAGCGATTAACTATCGTCAATAACTCTTCATCTTTCATGTATTTGCCAATGAAATGTATTCCAAAAGGTAAGCCATTTATATTTCCAAAAGGTATACTAATTGCAGGGAGTCCGACTAAGTTTGCTGGTATGGTGAATATATCCATAAGATAGTAATCAAGTGGTGTAAGTTTTTCGCCGATTTTTGGTGGTAAAACGGGTGATGTGGGGGTTAATATCAGGTCATAATTGTTTAAAATAGTAGATAGTTTATTTTTTAAAATTCTTCTAACTTTGGTGGCTTTAGAGAAATATTGATCGATGTATAAGGAAGAAAGGTTGAAAGTCCCCATCATTATTCTTCTTTTAACTTCTATGCCAAACCCCTCTTCTCGAGTTGACCTATACATTTTATTCAATCCTGAAGATTCTTTTCTTGTTCCATAACGAACTCCATCAAACCTAGAAAGATTAGATGATGCTTCAGATGGAGCAATAATATAGTAAACAGCAACTGAGTACTCTAATTCTGGAATATCTACTATATCAACTTTTGCACCTTTTTGTTTTAGATAGCTCACGGCTTTTTCAAACTGAACTTTTATTTCTTCATTTAGATTTTTATTATAAACTATTTTAGGTATACATATTCGAACTTGATTCAAATCCATGTCTAAATCTTTTGTTAAATCAATCTTATGATCCATAGTCGTCGGATCTTTTTCATCCTTTCCTTTCATTATTTGCGTAACTGTTCTGACATCTTTTACGTTGTTGGCTAAAACACCAATTTGATCTAAAGAAGATGAAAAAGCTGTTAATCCATATCTTGATATCATACCGTAAGAAGGTTTGTATCCCACTACACCGCAAAATGAAGCCGGTTGTCTAACTGAACCTCCTGTATCAGAACCTAATGCAAATGGAACGTATTCTGCAGCTACAGAGGCAGCAGAGCCTCCACTACTTCCACCTGGTACCCTACTCAAATCTCTAGGATTTTTTACGGGGCCAAAAGCTGAATGTTCATTGGTGTTTCCCATCGCAAACTCATCCATATTTGTTTTTCCTACCACGGAAAAACCTAATTCTAAAAGTTTTTCTACAGCTGTAGCCGTGTATGGAGACTCATAATTCTCAAGTATTTTGGAACCATTTGTAGTTTTGGTACCTTTTATTAAAATATTATCTTTCACTAAAAATGGAATTCCATAATATTTTCCTTTTTTGTTCCCTTCTACTTTTTCAATTCTTAAAACAGAATTAATTTCTTTGTCTCTTTCTTCAATCATATGAATACTTTGACTTATTGTGTTTTTATCTAGTAATTCGTCGATAGTCAAATAAATCACCTCAGGATATTTTATTTTAATTAAAGTCTAGAAAAATAGATAAAACCTAAAATCAAAAATTAAAAGTAAAATAAAACTTATTGCTATTAATCCAAAAGATACATAAGAAATTGATTTCCATATTTGATAACTTCTTTTGGTGAACCTTATAGAAGTAAGCCAACCAAATGTAAAACCCATTGCTAGTCCACCCAAATGTGCGAAATTATTGATATTTGCTCCAGGTAAAAATCCCCAGATTATATTTATTAAAATTATTGGGAGCAAAGCAGTACCTGTTACCGGTCTTAAAATGCTAGGGGTATCATGTCTAAACCCGGCGCCAAAAAGTAAACCAATTAGGCCAAAAATTGCTCCTGAAGCACCTACAGATATAGCTCCTGGCATAAAAAGATGCGTCAAAAGGTTTCCAAAAAGTCCGGTTATCAAATAAATAGAAATAAACCTTTCTTTTCCATATGTTCGTTCAACTAAATTCCCAACATAAAATAAAGCAAACATATTAAAAAATATGTGAAAAAGTCCTCCATGAACAAACATTGAAGTTATCATTCTAAACCATTCACCAGCTTTGATCAAATTTCCCAATTGTGCACCAAAAAGGATATATATACGTGGGTTGGAAAAAGCACTGAATCCACCAAACAAAAACATGAGAATAAAAATCAAACCATTAATTGCAATTAAACTGTTAGTGATATTTCTTTGCATATTTAACTCCTTTCTTATCTTAATTTATTAGTTTTCCCTCAATTTGATTTCTTTATTTTTCAATTGTTCTAAAATGTTTTTTTCTACTTTATTGACCTCTTCTTCTGTAAGTGTTTTAATTTGAGATCTATAAACGATAGAAACAGTAATGCTGATCTTGTTTTTATCAAGATGTTTTCCTTTAAAAACGTCGAAAATCTTAAAACTCTCGATAATATCGCCAGCGTTTTCTATAATATTTTGAATTTCTTTAAATTCTATACCAATAGGAACGACTAAAGAATATTCCCTCTTAATTGATGGAAAGTCTTTTTTTCTGAATTCCCTATTTGATTCCCGTTTGTTGTGGAAGAGCTCATCTAAATTAATTTCACATATATAGACAGGTTCTTTAATTTCATAATTTTCATCAGCAATTTGGGGATCAAGAAGTCCCAAAAATCCTATTAAACGTTCATTTAAAAACAGTTCACTGCTTTGAGCATACATTAATCCTTTTCTATTACTTCTTCTGTAATCTAAATTTATATTAAATTCATTTAATATATTTTCCAAAGCACCTTTTATAGTGTAAAAGCTAACATCGCGTTTATCAGTATAGTCATCTTCGTTTTCTCTACCTATAGCTATAAAGGATAAATTAGTAAGTTCTTTAGCCCCAGTCTCGGAATTTTTATCTTCAAGAAAAACTTTGTCTATTTCAAATAATTTTACGTTTCTTCTTTGATTTCTATAATTAAATGAAGCAGAGTCTAAGAGACCATAAATTAATTTAGGGGACATGTATTCCATTTCATTCGAAATCGGATTTATAATTTTCAAGTTCACTGTTTCTTCTTTTTCCATCCACATTTTACTGATATTGTTTAAAGGAAATGTTTTAGCTTCGTGATAGCCATTTGCTAGCATTAATTCGGAAACTTTTTCTTTAAAATAAACAAAGTCACCCTTAGATCCGAAGAATCCTTTTAATGAAGGGAAATTTGCAGCAATTTTTGAATATCCATAAATCCTTCCAACTTCTTCCACAAGATCTATTTCTTGAGTAATATCTGGTCTTCTTGTTGGGACAGAGACTTCCCATCCAGTATCTTTTGAAGAAAAATTAAATTCTAATCTGCTTAAAATGTCTTCTACTATTTCTCTTGGTAAGTTTTTTCCTAATCTTTCATTAAGATAATTTTCTCTAAGAAAAATAGTTTTGTTTTTTATTGAATTGGGGTACACATCTGTTGTGTATGCTTCTGGTACTCCTCCTGAAAGTTCTTTTATTAGTTTGACTAGTCTTCCCATAACCATTTCAGAATCATTAGGGTCTACGCCTCTTTCGAATCGATAGGAAGATTCGGAAGTTATTTTGTGGTAACTGGAAGTCCTTCTTATATTCACAGGATCAAAATGAGCTACTTCTAATAGTAAATCTGTTGTATTTTCATTAATACCACTCAGCTCTCCCCCCATTATTCCCCCTAATGCTAATATATTTTTTCCGTCAGTTATGAGGGTTTCTTCACCGTTCATTTCATATTCTTTTCCATCTAAAAGAAGAACCTTTTCACCTTTATTTGCCTTTCTAACAACTATTTGATCTCCAATTAGATTTAAATCAAAGGCATGTATGGGATGCCCTGTTTCTAGCATAACTAAATTTGTTATATCAACAACATTGTTAATACTTCTAACTCCTGATCTTCCGAGCTTTTTAACAAGCCAAGTGGGAGATGGGCCAACTTTCACATTCTTTACTACTGAAGCCATATATCGGTTACACTTATCGTATTCTATTTTAACAGGGAAACCATTACCTTTAGTTATTTCAATATATTGAGGAATAGAAAAATCTTCTCCACATCCAATTGTTTTTAACTCTCTAGCTATACCCAAATAAGAAAGTAAATCAGGCCTATTTGGTAAAATTTCTACTTCTAAAATCTCATCGCAAATACCAAAAAAATCTATAAAATTTGTCCCCACCCGTACATCGTCAACTATTCTGTATATTCTATCAGCATCGCTAGAAATACCTAATTCTTTTAAAGAACACATCATTCCTTCCGAGAGAATTCCTTTGAAAATTCTTTCATTAATTTCCACACCTTCTTTTAAGGTAGCTCCTGGTAGAGCAACGGGAACTTTCTCCCCAACTTTTACGGTAAGGTCACCAGTTACAATTGTTTTAATTTCATTTCCCACATCTATTTTACAAATTACTAAATTATCCACATTTTGAAGGGGGAGTATTTCTTTTATTTCTCCAACAACCACATTATTAATTTCGTATCCGCCCTTTTCGACACTTTCGACATCTGTAGAATGAAGTTTGATCTCTTTTACTAATTCTTCAGTTTTTTTTGTAATTTTTATATAATCGTTTAGCCAATTTAATGATACTTTCATTGGTACCTCCTTAGAAGTAGTTTTCAATAGATAAGATTTTAGACTATAAATTTTCAATAAAACTTATATCGTTTTTATAAAATTCTCTGATATCAGGAATATTATTTTTTAGCATAGCTATTCTCTCAATACCCATCCCAAAAGCAAAACCCTGCCATTTTTCTGGATCATAATCAACGCTTTTAAAGACATTTGGATGAACCAATCCTGCTCCTAATATTTCAATCCAACCTGAATTTTTACAAACTTTACAACCTTTTCCACCACAGAATATACAACTTATATCTACTTCAAAGCTTGGTTCTGTGAACGGGAAATAACTTGGCCTTAAAAGAACAGACACCTTATTGCCAAATAATTTTTGAGCGAAAACTTCTAAATACATCTTTAAATGTGAAACAGAAACATTTTTATCAACATACAATCCTTCAACCTGATGAAAAACGGGCGAATGTGTGGCATCTAACTCGTCTTTTCTATAAACTCTTCCAGGTGAAATTATAGCCAAGGGAGGAGAATTTTTTAACATCGTTCTTACTTGAACAGGTGATGTATGAGTTCTAAGAAGCTTACTTTTATCTGTGGATAGATAAAAAGTATCCTGCATTTCTCTTGCAGGATGCCATTGTGGAGTATTTAATGCATCAAAATTATACCAAGAATTTTCTATTTCAGGTCCTTCTGCTACTGAAAAGCCTAATCCTAAAAATATTTTTTCAATTTCTTTTCTTGTATTTGTTATTAGGCTTTCTTTTCCAAGCTTTCTATGTGCTCCAGGAATTGTGACATCGATCCATTTTTCTTTTTCTTTTTCTTCTCTTTCTTTCTCTATTAATTTTGTAAATTTTTCGTTAAAAATTATACCTATTTCGTTTTTTAGTTCATTTACGGATTGTCCATATTCTTTTTTTGAGTTTTCATCTAAGTTTTTCAAGTTATTCATTAAAGATTTAATTTTACCTTTTTTTCCAAGATATTGAGATTTAAGGTTTTGAAATTCTTGCAAATCGTTTATTCTTTCCAATTCTTTTTTTAAATCGTCTATAATCTTTTCTTTGTCAGTTATTAAATCCATGGAAATCCTCCTAAAAATTATTTGGAAAATTAAATCTTAGTTTGTCTGAAAAGATAATGTTTTCCCCCGTGTCATCCATTACCTCATTAACAGTTGCTTTCAAAAGTTCTATAGAATCACTAATAACAAGTATACTGCATTCACTCTTATATGAAGATATAATTTTTGAAATATAAGGTAACTCATCATGATAAACGTTACTTTTTTTTGCTCCTATAAATATTAAATCTCTTCTCTTAGGTTTCTTCTTTAGCAGATTTAATATGGTGTCTTGGCAAATATGAGGTATTACTATATGTGTATAAACCCTTCCGATCCAGTTTATTCCGTTTGCTATTGAACCATTTATCTTAACTTCTTTAGCATATTTTTCAGGCTCAGTTATAAGTTTATAAAAATTCATACTCATTAATTCAGCATGATATGTATATAATCCTAATGATTTTCCTTTTTCTAACTTTATTTCTGGGAATGTAAGTGAAGGCCCTATAATGTCTAGTATCAAAGAGTTTGAAGGTTCTTCATTTATCACTTTGCCCACCTCTACTAAATTTTTTTCGCATTTCTTCTAGTATTGTTCTTGCTTCAAACTTTTTGATTCTAGTTTTATCGACAGTTGAAAAAGTATCTTTCCCTAAGTATATCGCAGGTTGAGAGTTTGCTAAAGATTCGTTGTTCTTATGAACGTATAAAATCTCTCCCACAATAAATTCATGATCCCCAGTTGTAAAAGAATCTTCCAAAGAACACTCCATAGAATAATATCCTTCCTCAATATATGGAGTGCTTATAAATTCAGCATCCTTTAATTTAACCTCACAAATTTTTAATTTATCGCCCTCTCTTCCAGAGATTCTTCCTAATTTAACAGCTAACTCAGCTTGTTCATAAGGCAAAAAAGTTACAGTAAATTCTTTAGATTTCATAAGGATCTCATAAGTAAATCTTTGCTTTCTTATAGCAAAACCCCACAAAGGAGGATTAGATGATAAAGGTGTACTCCAAGCAACGGTCATTGAATTGATGATAGAATCGCTTTTCACTGTAATTAAACAGACCGGCATTGCGATATTATCACTAAAAGGCATATAACTCATTTTAATCCCTCCAATCAAAAATTATACCATAATATAGTATAAAATAAATAGTTTAATTGACAATTTCTTATAAAGTTATATAATATGATATCGAATTACGATATCGAAATTAGATGCAACATCAAAGGAGGATCAGTTATGATTGAATTTAAAAACATTTCAAAAAAATTCAAAGATAAATACATTTTGAATAACTTTAATTTAAAAGTTCCTCAAGGTAGTAAAACGTTATTATATGGAAAATCTGGTATAGGTAAAACTACGATTTTCAGAATTTTGTTAGGGTTTACCCAGCCTGACGAAGGTGAAATCTTTTTTAAAGAAGAAAAAATAAACGCTAAAAATATATGGGATTTGAGAAAAGAAACTGCATATCTTGGGCAAGAATTAGATGTATTAGATGGAACCGTTCAGGATATAATTAACAATATATTGAGTTACAAAGTCAACGAAAATATTTCTTTTGATAAGAATAAAATCATAAAGTTGATGAATTATTTTCAACTAGAAGAAAATGTCTTAGAGAAAGATTATCAAACACTTTCGGGAGGAGAAAAACAAAGAATATTAATAAGTATATTTTCTTTTTTGAACAAGAAAATATATCTCTTAGACGAAATAACATCTTCTTTAGATAAAGATATGAAAAACAAGGTGATAGATTTTTTTTTTGAACAAAAAAGAATGGACTGTAATTTCAATATCTCACGATCACGAATGGTTAAATAAAGATAGTTTGAATATAATAGAAATGGGGGGGAATAACAATGAGCTCAACAACTGATATCTCGCTATTATCTTTATTGACAGCCTTATTTGCTTGCTTTTTGTTGCCAATTATCTACTTAGTTATTTATTTTTTAATTTGAAAAATTTAAACTAAAGTAAAACAATAATATCTACAATTAGAATGACCGTGCAGCTTTTTATAATGTCTATTATACTAGTTTATTTGTTTAGGTTTGATAACAGATGGATAAATATGGGTTGGCTTACATTTATGATCTCTTTTGCTGCTTTTAGGGTCGTAGGTAGTAGTGATTTAAATGTTAGAAGATTTATAAGGCCAATATTTCTATCGTTATTCATCTCTAATTTTTTAGCAATTTTTTATTTTAATTTTGTCATACTGCGATTAGATAATGTTTTTACAGTTAGATACTTTGTAATAATTGGTGGAATGTTGTTGGGAAATGCTTTAAATGGAAATATAATAGGAATAAGGAATTTTTATAAAGATATTCTTAGAAACAAAGAAAGATATCTTTTTGCTCTTGGTAACGGGGCTACGGTGTATGAAGCAACACTCCCATATTTTCGTAATGCATTGATAACTGCTCTCAAACCTACAATCGCTTCTATGGCTACAATAGGTATAGTATCTTTACCTGGAATGATGACTGGACAGATCCTCGGAGGTTCTCCTCCTCAAACAGCCATAAAATATCAGATTGCAATAATGATTGCCATTTTGATGTCGGTTTCTCTTTCAGTTACTCTAACAATATTTTTTACTATGAGAAGTAGCTTTAATGAATACGGTATATTAAAAGAAGATGTCTTTAAATCCTAATATAATATGATTTTGACAAAAGGGGATAAAAAGTGAAAAAAACAGCTATGGGTTTTATACTAGTAATGGGGATTGTTAGTTTGTTTGCAGATATTACCCACGAAGGGGCACGGAGTCTAATAGGTCCATATTTAGGATTATTAGGAGCTAGTGCAACGGTTGTTGGTTTTGTTTCGGGATTGGGGGAGTTTATAGGATACAGTTTAAGATTACTAACCGGATATCTGAGTGATAAAACTAGAAGATATTGGCTTTTCACTTTTCTAGGATATACAATGGATTTATTTGCTGTTCCTTTACTAGCATTAGCAGGAAGATGGGAAGTAGCAGCTATTTTAATAATCATGGAAAGAACAGGAAAAGCGATTAGGAAACCCTCAAAAGACACTCTAATTTCCTATGCGGCAAAAAACGTAGGAACTGGTAAAGGTTTCGCAATAGCAGAGGTTCTAGATCAAATAGGCGCGGTTTCTGGGCCCTTGATTTTGAGTTTAATCTTATTATTTAGACCGGCAGAAGAATTAGGGAATTATAAATTTGCATTTGGTGTGTTATTAATACCTGCTTTGATAACATTAATATTATTAGCTATAAGCAGATTAAATTTCCCACAACCAGAAAAATTTGAGATAAAAGAAGAAAAGGTTTCGACTCAAGGATTAACCAAATCATATTGGTTATATTTAGTAGCTATTTCTTTAATTGCCGCTGGATTTGCTGACTTTCCATTGTTGGCATTTCATTTTCAAAAAATGAATATCTTAAGTTCTTCTGTTATTCCTTTTCTATATGCAATAGCTATGGGAGTAGATGCCATTTCATCTCTAATATTTGGTTTTTTCTATGACAAAGTAGGCATTTTAAGCCTTATACTAGCATCAAGTTTATCCTTATTGTTTTCACCATTTTCCTTCTTATCAAACTCTGTTTTAATAATTACATTAGGAGTCGTTCTATGGGGCATTGGGATGGGCGCGCAAGAGTCAATTTTAAAATCAGTAGTAGCAGATTTGGTTAATAAAGAAAAAAGAGGAACAGCATATGGTTTTTTCAATGCAATATTCGGACTTTTTTGGTTTGTAGGAAGTGCTACAATGGGAATATTATATGACTATTCAGTTGTTAGTTTGGTAGTGTTTTCTATTATATTGGAAGGATCAGCAGTTATCACTCTCCTGATTCTAAAAACAAAATTGCAAAAAGCATAATGAAAGGAGAGGGTAGATATAAGTATGCCAGAAATAAATAAAAAAATACAAAAATATTTAAACAAAATTCTTAACGGTTTAATACAAATACACATACTTCACCATGCCAAACAAGAACCTATCTATGGAAGTTGGATGATAGAAGAATTAAAAAAACATGGTTACAATGTTAGCCCAGGAACGGTTTATCCTTTATTACACAAAATGGAGGCAGAAAAACTATTAACTAAAAAGATTGAATTTATAGAGGGAAAGAGAAGGGTTTATTACGAAACTTCAAAACAGGGAGAAATTTTATTAAGAGAGCTAAAAGATAAAGTTCAAGAACTTTTTCATGAGATATTATAAATATTTTCTTTAATAATTTCAAATCCTTAAAAGTAAAACCACATTAGTTTATATTGTATATGTTTAATTAACTTTTTGAAGGGTTAATATAATAGAATTCTCCTCTTGAGAGTTCAATTGTTTTTTATTCCCCTTTTTGAAGGGGAATTTGGCTTTAATTCCCCTCTTGAGAGGGGTGTCAGACTGAAAGTCTGACGGGGTGTGGTACATATAATTTGCTAAAAGCAAATTNAAGAGAGACTACCCCGTCTGCANCACAAAACGCTGCATCCACCCCTTCAGGGAAGGGGAATAGAACCGACTACCCCGTCTGCAACACAAAACGCTGCATCCACCCCTTCAAGGAAGGGGAATTAAACCGCTAAAACATACATATAATGATGAATCTTGTTTGATTTTTCCTTCTTTAAACAAATATTTCTTCTTACGTCTTTCAAACCTCTTAACAGCAGTAGCTCTTTTACATGAGTTAATTCACAATACTGAATTATCTTCTGACTCTTTTGTTTCTTACTTGATTTTAAATACTTCTCAATCATTCTATTAGTTAGTTTCTCCATATCAAATGCCTCTGATTTTCCTTGTCCCCTTTAAAAAGAGTCAAGGATATGATATTGTTTCAAAGACATCTAATTATGATCTAGCCAATTTTTTTCACGGACATTTAATATGATCTAATCCATCTTCTTGACATTTATAATAAAAAGTATTATAATAAAAGCGAAGTTAGCAATTAATAGTTAAGAGTGATAAAATAAAATATTACGTAAAGATATACGGAGGTGAAATAATGAGATTTAATCCAAATGATTTTACTGAAAAATCTTTAAAGAGTTTCCAAGAAGCTCAAAATGTATTAGGATACTTTGGCGGAAATATATTAAAACCAGAACATTTATTGTTGGCAATTTTAAATATTAAAGACGAGAATATTGAACAATTGTTTGAAAGTTCAAACATTATTACTTTAAAAAACAAATTAGAGGAAGCTTTATCTCAAGAAATGGGAGTTTATTATTCTATGCCATATAGTGGTCAGCAAGGCATCTATTTATCAAATAGTATGGCAAATTGTTTACAAATAGCTAAATCTGAATCAAAAAAGATGGGTTTTAAAAAAGTTCCTTTACTTGCTCTGTTGCTAGGAATTTTGTTAGAAGGAAGTTCTCCAGCATCAAAATTACTGGCTACCTTTACTTCTGAAGCTTTAATAAGAGAACAACTTCAGGAATTAACTGAACAAGGTGATGAAGAAGTCGAAGGAGAAATGGGGAATCCTTTGAAAAAATTCACTATTGATTTAACTAAAGAAGCAAAGAAAGGAAAACTGACTCCAGTCATTGGCAGGGAAAAAGAGATTAATAGAATTATAGAAATATTATCAAGAAAATCAAAAAATAATCCTGTTTTAGTAGGAGATGCAGGCGTGGGTAAAACGGCTGTTGTTGAAGGTTTAGCTCAATTGATAGTTGAAGAAAATCCTCCCGAACATTTAAAAAATAAAACTATTCTTCAATTAGATATGGCTGGACTTTTAGCGGGTTCAAAGTTTAGAGGAGAGTTTGAAGAAAGATTAAAATCTGTGATTGATACTGTAAAGAAAAAAAACGAAGAGATTATTCTATTTATTGATGAATTGCACAACATTATTGGAGCTGGTGTTTCAGAAGGGAACGCAATGGATGCAGCAAACATTTTAAAACCAGCATTAGCCAGAGGAGAAATCAAGGTCATAGGTGCAACAACTTACGAAGAGTTTAAAAAATATATAGAAAAAGACAAGGCATTAGCAAGAAGGTTTCAACCAGTTTACGTTCAAGAGCCTTCAGTTAATGATGCAATAGAGATATTAAAAGGTATAAAAGCTACTTATGAAAAACATCATGGTGTTGAAATACTCGATGAAGCAATAGTGGGTGCTGTTAAACTTTCTCATAGATACATTAACGACAGGTATTTACCAGATAAAGCTATTGATTTAATAGATGAAGCGTGTGCTAGAGTCAAGTTAAGAAATTCTGCTAAACCTGAGAAAATTAGAGAAATAGAAGCAAAAATGGGAATTCTTGAAGAAGAGATTAATAAGCTCACATTAGAAGAAAAATACGAGGAAGCTTCCAAAAAAAAGGCAGAGTATTTTGACCTACAAAAAGAATTAGAAAAAACTCAAAAAGCTGTGCAAAGAGTTCAAAGTGAGATTGGTAATGTTGTTGATGAAGATATTATAGCTTCTTTAATTCAAGAATGGACTGGTATTCCTGTTACAAGAATGGTTGAAGATGAGAAAAAGAAACTTGCTAATCTCGAAAATGAGATACATCAGCGACTTATTGATCAGGAAGAAGCAGTAAAAACTGTTACAGAACACATTAAAAAAGCAAGAGCTGGGTTAAAAGACCCAAAAAAACCTGTAGGTTCTTTCTTATTCTTAGGTCCAA
This sequence comes from Petrotoga sp. 9PW.55.5.1, assembly GCF_003265365.1. NCBI lineage: Bacteria > Thermotogati > Thermotogota > Thermotogae > Petrotogales > Petrotogaceae > Petrotoga > Petrotoga sp. 9PW.55.5.1. The sequence goes on from NZ_AUPM01000003.1 coordinate 81,503, forward strand.
CAGGTGTGGGAAAAACAGAATTAGCAAGAACTTTGGCAGAAATCTTATTTGGTACAGAAGATGCTCTTGTTAGGATAGATATGAGTGAATATATGGAAAAGTTCAATGTTTCAAGATTAATTGGTTCGGCACCTGGATACGTTGGTTACGAAGAAGGAGGACAATTAACAGAAATTATTAGAAGAAGACCTTATTCTGTTGTACTTTTCGATGAAATTGAGAAAGCTCATCCAGATGTTTTTAATATTTTACTTCAGATTTTAGATGATGGAAGATTAACAGATTCTCAAGGCAGAACAGTTAATTTTAGTAATACAATAATTATATTAACATCTAACTTAGGTTCTGAATTTATCAACAAGTCCAAAAAAAGTATGGGCTTTGTAGAAGAGAGTGAAGAAGAAACATTTAGAGATATAAAAGAAGAAGTGCTTGGACAAGTAAAAACCCTATTTAGGCCAGAATTTATTAATAGGTTAGATGATATTATTGTATTCAAACCATTAAGCCTTGCTCATGTAAAAGAAATTGTTAATATAATGGTTTCTAGGTTAGAAGAAAGATTAAAAGAAAAAGAAATAAAAATTGAAATTACAGAATCTGCGAAAGAAATTTTAGCCAAAGAAGGATTTGATCCAGTATATGGGGCAAGGCCTTTAAGAAGAGTTATAGAAAGAAAGATTGAATCACCTTTAGCAAACATGATTATAGAAGATACAATTAAAGAAGGAGATACTGTTATAGTAGATTCAAAAGATGGCGAAAATTTAGACATAAGAAAAGCTGCTGGGGAAATAGCAAAAAAGCGGGATTAAGTCCCGCTTTTTTTTAAATTATGTTTCTTAATCATCAAGAAGTTCAAAATCTTCCTTGCCTGCTCCACAAACAGGGCAAGTCCAATCTTCTGGCAAATCTTCAAAAGATGTTCCAGGTTCTATTCCGTTATCTGGATCTCCAGCTTCTGGATCGTAAATATAACCACAAATAGTGCATCTGTATTTTTTCATTTTCTATCAGCTCCTATAATTAATTTGAATTACCTATTTACTCAACTACAATTTTTTTAGTATTTTCCCATAATCCATGAATATTACAGTGAGAAAGAGCTATTAAAGTACCACTTTTTGATAAATTTAACTTTGATTTTATATGAGGCTCACTAACAACTGCCCCAAAGATATATCTTCCAAGATGAACAGTATTTGGATCATCATCATATTGAATAAATAGATCGATCCATTCAATATGGTGTTCTACGGTATTAGGATGTTTTATCTCTTTTCCTACTTGAATATCTACTTCAAATTCTTCATTTGCCTTAACCTTATCTACGCAATCAATAGTAGGAACATGTTTTTCTTCTTTAAAATCCTTAATTTTTATTACATCACCTAGCAAAATAACACCCCCCAGTTGTTTAAAATTTGAACCTTAAAAGATTTAAACACGGTTACTAAAATTCTATAAATTTACTTTTTGGGGCTCCACAAACTGGACATTTTTCTGGAGCTTCTCCCTCTACTGTGTAACCACAAACATCGCATATAAATATCTTACCAACCTCTACATCCTTACCTTGTTCAACAACTTTTTTAGCGTTTTTATACCATTCTGCGTGGATTTTTTCCGCTTCTAATGCGAAGTAAGTTGTTCTTACTGCTTCATTTTCTTCTTGGAAGTTAGCTGCGTTATTATATACCGGATACATCTCTTCTACTTCAAAATTCTCTCCATCAATACATTGTTGCAAATTATCATCTGTTGAGCCAATGTATCCCAATGCTCTATAATGGTTTCTTGCATGTACAAACTCAGCATGGGCTATAGCTTTCCACATTCTAGAAAGATTCTTTAAGCCTTTTTCTTCAGCTTCAGCAGAAAAGATAAGATATTTCATATGAGCTTTTGATTCTCCACAAAATGCATCTTCTAAGAATTGCCTTGTCATCTCTCTTTCAACCACTTTATCTACCTCCTTTTTTAAATTTTGATAATCTTTTTTACGTTTGGATTATTATATAGTCCGATGTAAATTATAGCATAGAAATTTAAAGATAAAATAAAAAACAAATAAATTAAATTTTACTTACTGATTCCTTTGTGAAAATGTGCCCTTTAGATCTGCAATGAAATTTTCAATTTCTACTAAATCTTCAAGTATATCTCTGATATTGTTTACAAAAGTTTTAACTGATGAGGAAATTTCCTCTGCGGTTGCAGAACCTTCTTCGGAAATTGCTAGTAAGTTTTGAGTGTTTTTTGTTAAGTCCTCTAGTTTTGTTCCTTCAGCACTAAGAGCGTTCAAGATGTGTCTAATATCGTTTGTTATTTTTTCAATATTATCAGCGGATTCTCTGTTGTCTTTTGAGCTAACTCTTAAATTGTTTGCTCCTTCTTTCATGGAAGTATATTCTTTTTCTACTGTTTGCGTGAATAAAGTTATTCCTGATGAAATTCTATTTAGTATTTTGTCTATCTGTGAAGCCGCTGTTTTACTTTCTTCAGCTAACGATCTTATTTCATCAGCAACAACAGCAAATCCTCTTCCTGCTTCTCCGGCTCTTGAAGCTTCTATTGCTGCATTAAGAGCCAAAAGATTTGTTTGTTCTGCTATACCTTTTACTGTATCTACTACTTTTAATATTTCCTTGGTATCTTCTTCCAATTTGTCGCTTTCCTTTACTAAACTGCTAAACCGTTCACTCATCTCTTCTATTTCATTTGAAGAGTTTTCAACTTTTATAGAAGAATTGTTAATTTTCTTAACAGCATCTTCTAAGGATTCTACCATGTGAGTTTCTTGATTAATAATATCTTGAATTGTATTAACATTTGTATCTATTACGTTAGAAATAGACTCTGCATCGGTAGCAATTTGCTCTGAACTTATGGCTACTTGTTCTACTAACTCACTAATAGAATCGCTAACATCTCGCATTTCTTTGGCTCTTTCCCCTACTCTTGAAGTGAATGTTTCTATCTCCTCTATATCTCCTGATAATTCAATAAATAAACCGTTTAATTCATTTCTAATTTTATCTATTTCTCTGGTATGTTTTTCCAATAATGATTCTCCTTTAAGTAAAAATGGTTCGTCATAATTCTGATTGGATAGACTTTTTAAACCCTCATTTGAATAATTGAAAATTCTCTTAAAATAGCCGCCCATAAAGAATATGAATAAACCCGACAAGACTCCGGTTAATAAAGAACTGTACCAATTAGTTCCTAAAAGAAAATTAAAAAGCCAAGACAAAACAAAAATTACAACTATAGAATAAAAGGTTAATGAAGTAAAGAAAGACTTTATTACACTAAAACCAATTGCTAAAAGAAAAGTAGTTTTCTTTACTTTAGCGTATGGTTTTTCACTTTTGAGTTTTATTTTTATAAAACTACCTTTTTCAGTGGTTCCTTGATCTAGAATTTCATATTCTATTTTTTCGTCAAAAACTTCAGCGCTACCCTCTAATAGTCCTAAAAAATAATATCTCATATCCCTAAAGGATCGATAAGTTAAAAAAGCAGAATTGCTATCGATAATTTCGAATTCTATTGCTGGAGGTCTAGCCCCTTGAATCCTTCTTGTTAGAGATTTATGAACGTCATTCATAGAAGATAAAAAAGATAAAAGCCCTTTCTTTTTAAAAAAATTAGGATAATATTTTTTAAAAGTATATATATTTTTGTTTCCAAGTTCTTTCATTATCTCATCTTTAGATTTTTTTGATTTTTTTGTCATTAGATCCAATAAACTATTTACTTTTTCTTCTTCTAGATCTTCAAAAGGAGAAAAGTGTTTGTTCCTTGGAATTCCTACATTATCCATCATTTCGTTAACAAAATCATTTCCATAAGTATTTCTCCATGTTTCAAGCCATGTTTCAATTAGCATACCTTTCATAAGAAGTTTCCCCCTTTTAACTAAGACTTTTTCTTAATATTTAATTGTATTGAAATTATACCACAAACATTGCTCTTTGAAATTATATTATAAATGTTATAATATAAGGGATAGTTCAATATTTCAAAAAGGGGAGTGAGATTAAATGTCCCAAAACGAAAAAATTAAAGACGTTAAAGAGTTAGAAATTAGGATTGAGAAATTAGAAGCTGAGAATAGTGAAAATAAAGCAGCCATAAGTGATTTAGAATATCAAAATGCTCAAATGAAAAAAAAGTTAAATAATTTGTGGCATAAATTAAAAGTTTTGTTTTTTTTAAGCTTAGCTTTATTGGTTATGATTGTATTAATGTTTACTACTACTCCCCCAATTGTTGTGGGACTGTGGATAATATTTGGCACGGTGTTTTTAACTATTGCTTTGTTTGTTTTCTTTGCTAGATTTACTTTCACAAAATTTGATTGAGGAGTGATTTTTTTGAATAGGGAAGAAGCTTTAGAACTGTTGAATGAAAATTTAAAAACCGAGAATCTTGTTACACATAGTTTAGCTGTAGGGGCAATAATGAAAGAACTGGCAATTAGATTGAATCAAGATAAAGAAAAATGGGAAATAACAGGGTTGCTCCATGATTTAGATTATGAAATAACAAAAAACGATCCTGAGAATCATGCAGTGAAAACAGTGGAAATGCTTAATGATAAAGTTGATGATGAAACTAAAAACGCAATATTGGCTCACAATGAAAAAAAGGAGCTAGAAACTAATATAGAAATAGCTTTATACGCTGCGGACCAACTTTCTGGGCTTATAGTAGCTGCCGTATTAGTTAGACCAACAAAAGATATAAACGAATTAACTGTAAAATCTTTAAAGAAAAAATTCAAGGACAAGGCTTTTGCAAGGGGAGCAGACAGGGATAAGATAAAAGAAATTTCAAAGTTAAATATAGAGTTGAACGAATTCTTTGAGATAGGCATTAGAGGAATGGCGAATATTAAAGATGAACTTAGATTGGATGGATAACCTAACTAATCCCTATCATCATTATCATCATTATTTTCTTTAGATTTTTTTTCTAATTCTTGTATTCTTAGGTTAGTAAATGTAAAGAAGGAAACTGCTACAACTCCAAAAGTGGCTAAAATCCATATAAATAATAAAAACCAAAAAAACTTAGGAAGGAAAAAATAAAAAATAAGAAGTATAGCTATAGAAATAACAAAATAATACATTAAAAAAAAGACTATTCTTTTTTTATCTTGATCCATAATTTATCCTCCTAGAAAAAAGGTGATTAAAAAATGCAAGCCCTCTTAAGTATTTTACCTCAGCCATTTTACGATAGAATAACAAAATTGTGGGAAGAGTTAGAAAATGAATTTAATATAAAATGGGTAAAAGATAACATACCCTTTCCACATATAACATGGAGTGTGGCAGAGCAATATAAAAATATAGATATAAAAGGTGCGATAAAAAAAGCCACAAAAGAATTAGATTCAATTGCTATAAAAACTGAAGGACTTGCCTTATTTACTGGTAAAAAAATGACTTTATATATTCCAATAAAACCAACCAAGGAACTGCTCGATTTTCACGGGCACCTATGGGATATCGTAAATGTTAACGAAACGAAACTTAATGTATACTATTCTCCAAAAAATTGGTTCCCCCATATTACTTTAGCAGTTGAAGATATTAACAAACAAAACATCGGTAACGTAATAAGTTATCTTTCTGAAAGAAAATTTAAGTACCAGATAAAATTAGAGTCTATCTCAATGGTATATAGAGAAGTCGGTAAAGATGTAAAAATCGATGAAACTTTTGGAATTCCTAAAAAACCGAAAAAGAAAAGAAAAAATTCTAGGTAGATTTATGTCCCAACCGTTCAATAGAAACTATAGTAACAATCCCGACAACACTGAATATAATAAATGGGATAAAACTATCTATTTTTAATAAAGGTGCCCTTAATCCTCCGATCATTAGGCCTATCATAAAAAACATAGTAGGAAGGTAATATTTGTCAAGGACCCATTTTAAGAATCTGCTCATAACTCCTAAACCAACAATTGCTCCAATAATAAATATTAGAAGAACTTGTAAATTCAGTTCATTTACTGCTTTTACTATATAGGAATACTGGTTTAAAATTAAAAGCACAAAAGCTCCAGATATTCCAGGAACTATCATGGCAGAAATTGCTAAAAAACCAGACAAAAAAGTTATTAAAGAAGAATTTTCTAAAAGAAGAAATTTAGCTCCCGAAACATAAAATGCAAGCATGAATCCTAAAATAGTAAAAACAAGGGGAATTATGACATTTCTGCTTTTAGAATTTATAATGAATTTGTTTTTTAAAAGGTCAGAACCAACAAAAAATATACTCCCTATTATCAAACCAAAGAAAAAAGAAAAAACTGCGTTTTGATAATTATTGATAAGGAAATCTATAAATCCCAAAGAAGCGAATATACCAATTAAAACACCTATATAAAGTATTAGTAAAAAGCGTAGTTCTTTGCTTTTTACCAAAATTTTCAAATTAAAGAGATTAGAAAAAACATAAGACCAAGAAGAAATGAAAGTTTCATATATCCCTAATATTAGAGCAATAGTGGCACCTGAAACTCCAGGAATAGAATCAGAAATTCCCATCAAAAAACCATAAACTGGTGTTAGAACTTTCTTATCCTTCATGAATACCTCCTTATTAAAAAAACCCCGCATAAAGCGGGATAACTTGGGGATTTTATTGGGGGTTATTAATTTCTAAAACTATTATAGGTTAAAAAACTTAAAACCGCCTTAAAATATCTAAAAATGGTCTAATTTCTTCTTCTTTTATCTCTATTCCCAATTTTATATCCTTTTTATTATCCCCATGGTAGTCTGATCCCGCTGTAGTCACCAAATCATATTTTTTAGCAAGCTTTTGGTACTTTTCAGTCATTTTTTGAGTATGTTTTGAATAATATGCTTCAATGCCATCTAAACCATAATTTTTTAGTTTTTTCACTAATTCTTCTAATTCTTTTTCGTCTAAGTTAGTTTGATATGGATGAGCTAAAACTACTACCCCACGTGCCTCTTTTATTAAAGAAATTGCATCATTTGGATTAAGCCTTTTTTTATCTAAATAAAGTGGGGCACCTTTTTTTAAATACTTATCGAATGCTTCTTGTTTACTATTTACATAGCGTTTTTTTAACATCAAACTTGCAAAGTGTGGTCTACCTATAAGATCCCCTTTAGCTTCTTCATTTAACTCTTGCAAAGTTATTTGAAATCCTAATCTTTGCATATTTTCAATCATTAGAAAGTTTCTTTTTTTTCGACATTCTTGTAATTGATTTAAAACCGAGTTTAATTTTTCATTCTGTAAGTCAAAACCGTATCCTAATAAATGCAAGGTGCTTGGAAACTCAGCGCTTATTTCTACTCCCACAATAAAATTTATTTCGTTAAAACTTTTGCCTTCTTGGATCATTTTTACTCCGTCTAAAGTATCATGATCGGTTATAGAAAGAAATTTAATTCCTGCATTTAAAGCTAAATGAATTATTTCAAAAGGTGTATTTGTTCCGTCTGATCCTGTTGAGTGTACATGAAAATCAACCTTCAATTTGTCCTCCCTCGTATAATAGTAAATTGCAAAAAAACTAATTAATTAGTTCTTTTCCAAATTGTTTTGTTTTTCCAATCATCATAGATTTCATTAATATCTTCAGGTAAATCCAAATCCTCTGAATTTTTAGAAATAGATTCTTTTATCAAATCTATCGGAAGCGACGTAATAAACCAAAGATCGCTTAAGTAAATTCTATTATTATCTCGTAAAGGCGCTTTAAATATAGCCCCCTCAACAGCCTTTGCAAATATGGATATAGGCACTTCTTTAACAAATCCCTTACCTGAATCTTCGCCATATATATTGTTCATAAAATTAAACACACCTCCTTAAAAAGGTTTTAGGGGCTAAAAGTTTTTCTCTTCTGCATATAACGCAGCAGATGCCGCCCCTAAAATGCCTGCATCTTCAACCAAAGAGGATTGTTCTATAGTGTATGTTCCAACGAAACTACTCATAACGTATTTTTTAGTCATTTCCCTCAAAGGAATAAAAAGGGCGTCTCCCGCTCTACTAAGTCCCCCGCCAATTATGATTTTTTCAGGGTTAAAGGCATGGACATAAGCACCAATAGCTCTTGCGAGGGCATCGATAGAAAAATTAGCAACTATTGTAGCAAGAGGATCATTCTTTTCATAGGCTTGAAATACATGTTTGGATTCTATTTTTTCTTTACTTCCAGCTAATTTTAAGACCAAACTATCAGGATACCTATCCAATAAATTTTGTGCTTCTTTTGCGATATATTTAGCTGAAGAAGTTGCCTCCACACATCCTCTATTACCACAGCCACAAATAGGGCCATTAGGTACTACAACAATATGGCCCAATTCTGGTGCTAATCCATCTTTTCCAGTTAAAAATGTGTTATTACAAACAACCCCTGATCCTATTCCAGTTCCCAAAGTAAGGGCAATAAAATCTTTTAATCCCTTTGCTTTTCCAAAATACCATTCTCCTAAGGCAAAGGCGTTGGCATCATTTTCGACAAAAACATCAAGCTTTGTTTTTTCTTTTATTAATCGAGTAAGTTCAAAATCGCGCCAGTTAGGGAAATTAGGAGAAAATCTAATTATCCCTTTATCTCTATCAATTGACCCAGGAGAACCTATACCAATTGCATCAATTTTAGTATCATTGGATAAAGCTTTAATAACTTTAACGATATTTTCTACTATTCTGTCATTACCTTTCTCAACTTCTGTAGGATTTGACATCTTTTTTATTATACCTTTTTCTTCGTCCACCAATCCCCCTTTTATCTGTGTCCCTCCTAAATCTATACCTACAACTACCATTTTCTCACTCCTTGAACTAACTATTCTATTTATACTAGAAATATGATATTGCCAATATATTATACCAGATGGTACAATTAATAAGATAATAAAAAGTAAAATTACATTTAGAACACATTAAAATCGAACAGTAAATAAAAATCCGGGAGGAAAAAACGTGATTTATGCTATTATTGTTGCAGGTGGAGTGGGTAATAGAGCTGGGTTTAATCTTCCAAAACAATTTGTTAGGTTAAATGGAAAAACAATTTTGAAAATGACTGTTGAAAAATTTCAAAATTCAGAATTAATAGATAAATTTATAATTGTATCTCATAAAGATTTTTTTAAACAAACTGAAGAAGAAGTTAAAAGATTTTCTAAGTTTGAAAAAATTATAGTTGGGGGAGAGAGTAGGCAAAAAAGTGTATTTAACGGCCTTTTGTATTTAGCTAAAAAGAATAAAAAACCTAAAATTGTTTGCATTCATGATGCAGTAAGACCATTCGTAGAAATAAGAAAAATCGATGAATGTATTAATAAGGCAAAAGAAACAGGAGGTGCTATCTTAGCAGAAAAAGCGGAAAACACTGTTTCTCAGGTTAGTAATCAAAATATAGAAAAAATATTTAAAAGGTCACAGATATTTCTACACCACACACCACAATCTTTTGATTTTGAAAAATTATTAGAATCTTATGAAAAAGCAAAAACTCTATTATCAAGTTTCACAGATGATGCATCTATATTTTTATATGCAGGTTTTCAAGTGACAATTGTTGAGGATTATAAAAACAACATAAAACTTACAACAAAAGGTGATTTTGAATGGGCTGAATCGTTTTTAAGACATAAAGGTCTCAAATAGCTCTATTCCTAAATCTATTACCTCATCAGATGGTAGAAATTTGGGGTTATGTATCCCATAGTATTCACCTTTTGAGGTACCTAACCAGCACATTAATGAGGGATATTGTTTTGAAATAAATCCAAAGTCTTCTGCCGTCATTTTTAACCCACAATCAATGAAATTAAATTTACGGGAGATTTTGGGGATATATTTATCAAATAATTCACCGTTATTTATAACTTCCGGATAAAATGACCCTTTATTCAGCAGGTAGTTCACTTCAGTAATAGTTTTAATACCTTGTAAGACATCTTCAATTTTTTGAAAAAACTCTATAACTTTATTTGAGTTATCGCTTCTTATACTTCCTTCCAAATGAGCGTGAGAAGGTAATATGTTTATAGCGTTTCCTGCCATTACTTTTCCGATTCCTATAACAAAGGGATCCATAGGATTTCTAGGGATTTTATCTATAGAATCTAAGAATGTTCTAAGGGCATTTAACGCATTTTTTGATTTATGAGGGAAGGCAAGGTGGGCTGAAACTCCTTCAAAATCAATAAAAATCTCTAAAGAAGAAGCAAAAAGAATGCCTCTGGTAGTAGCTATAGACCCAAGTGGGTATTCATCAGTAACATGCAGGGCAAAAGCACTTTTAATATTATATCTATCAAGAACTTTGCTTTTTAAAATTCTTTCTGCCCCACCTTTAGATTCCTCTGCCGGTTGGAATAAAAAAATGATATTTTCTTTAACCTTATTTTTCACAACGTTAAGCAAAACCCCGTATAAAATAGCTGTATGAACATCATGTCCACAGGCATGCATATAATCGTTTTTTGAGGCAAACTCAACATTTGTTTCTTCTTTTATATTTAATGCGTCTATATCAGCTCTAAAAAGCAAAAAATCTCTATTTAAATTGTTTCCGTTATATTCTACTATTAATCCTGTTTCTAAAGGCTTGATAATCTTTAAATCAAGATCGTACTTTTTTGATATCTCGGATATATTATTTTCTAATAATTTTGTAGTTTCGTACTCTTTTAAAGATAATTCGGGATTTTGATGTATTTTATGTCTCAATTCATAGGGTTCAAGAATCACTTAAAATCATCTCCAATTTCTCTAACATTACTTCAATATCATCATATTTAATGTTTAAAGGAGGGAGTATTCTAATAATCTTGTTTTTTAGAACATTTAATAATATACCCTCATTGAACCCTTTTTCTTTAATAGAAGTATCTTCATCTTTTAATTCAATTCCAATCATTAGACCTTTTCCTCTGATTTCTTTTACTTTGGATAACTTTTTACTACATAAAGATTTTACTATGTAATCGCCTTTTTCTTGAACGTCAGTTAGCAAATCAGGCATATTTTCCAAAACAAATTTTGCCCCAGCTAAAGAAACAGGATTAGGTGCAAAAGTAGACCCATGCTCTCCTTTTTCAAATGCTTGAGAAAGGTTCTCAAGAAATATTGTTGCCCCTAAAGGTAAACCACCGCCAATTGATTTACCTATTGTAATGATATTAGGAGTTAATCCATAATGTTGGTAAGAAAATACTCTTCCTGTTCTTCCCAACCCAGCTTGAATTTCATCACAAACTAAGATGAAATTATATTTCTTTTTATAGTTTTCTAATTCTTTTGCAAAGTTCAAATCTATAGGAAGTACCCCGCCAGATCCAAGAATTGCTTCAACAAAAACAGCTAGAGTTTCCTCGCCGAATAACTCAAAATATTTGTTTAAATCTTCAAAATCATTGAATTTTAATTGAACCGTGTTAGGTAATAACGGATCAAAAGGTTCTCTTAAGTTCTTAAATCCATTTATTGAAAGAGCTCCCAAAGTTCTTCCATGAAATGCATTTTCAAAATAAACAATCTTGTTTCGTTTAGAATTGGCTCTTTTTTTGATCGCTTTTAAAGCAGCCTCAGTTGCCTCTGTTCCTGAATTAGTAAAATAAACCGTTCCATTTTTTCCTGTAAAACTTTCCAATTTTTCAGCAACCCAAATAGCATCATTATCTAAAAAGAAATTAGATAGATGTGTGTATTTTTCCATTTTTTCATGTAGGGTTTTCAATAACGGTTTATAAGAGTGTCCAAAAGACATTACACCAATTCCTGAAAAGGTATCAAAAAATTTTCTCTCAGACTTATCATAAATATAACATCCTTCAGCATGATCAATAGTTATAGGAAATGTTTCGTACATTTTTAATAAACTCATAATTCAAACTCCTTCATTAAGCTGTCAACAGCTATATTTTTGTATTGTGTGGGAACTAAACAGGATATTTTAATTTCAGAAGTAGTAACCAAAAATATAGGAATATCTTTCATAGCTTTAAAAAAGCGTGAAGCTACTCCCCTAGCTTTTCGCATACCTATTCCAACAACGGAAATTTTCACAAGATTATTCCTATATTCTATATTTTTATTATTTTCAAAGATCAAGGTTTCTTTCAAATATTCTTGGAAATTATCAAGTTTACTTTCTATTATACTGAATGAAAGATCTATTTTATCACCTTTCTTTATAATCGAGATCATATCTACATTTAAGTGATTTATAGCGGCAACTTCGAATATTTTGTTTACTGTAAAGCTTGAATCGGGTAATTCTGTTATTGTTACCTGCATCTGTTCTTCGTCCAAACTTAAGCCTGTTACTACAGGTTCTTCCAAATAGTTATTATATTCTCCCACTACGTAACTTCCCTCCTCATCTGAAAAAGATGATGCACAATATATTTGTACATTAAACTTTTTAGCTATTTCAACAGATCTTGAATGAAGAACTTTTGCTCCTAAGGCAGCCATTTCTAGAATTTCGTCATAGGTAACAAACTTCAATTTTTTGGCTTCAGGATAAATATTTGGATCAGTGGTATATATTCCTGCATAATTACTGTAAATCTCACAAGGAATCCTTAAAGATGCTGCTAACGCTACAGCTGAGGTATCGGAACCACCTCTACCCAATGTAGTTATCTCACCTTCTTCTGTAATACCTTGAAAACCTGTTATAACAAGTACTTCGTTGTTTATAAGGTTTTTGTAAATCAACTCTTTATTTATTTTTTTAATCTGTGCGTCATTATAATCGTTTGTGGTTAATAATTGAAGTTGAAAAGCGTTCAAAGATTTAGATTTTATTCCCTTTTCGTTTAAAATCATAGATAACAATGAAGCGCTTATTTGTTCGCCTGTTGATAAGAGCATATCCATCTCACGAGGAGTAGGATCTTTCACAACTTCTTTGGCTAGTTTCAACAATCTGTTTGTTGTATCTCCCATGGCAGATACAACCGCTATTACTTTATACCCCTTTTTTATCTTGTTTTCGATTCTTTTTGCGACATTTCTTAGCCTTTCTGAATCAGATAAAGAACTTCCCCCATATTTTTGCACAACCAATTTCATTATACAGTTCACCCCGGAATAATATTATTAGATAAATAAGAAAATTATTTTAATTTTCTTAAACCTTCTATTAATTGAGTCTTTCCTTTGGTTTTTTCATCAACTTTTTTTATAAATTTACCTGGAACACCTGCAATTACAGAATAAGGTTCAACATCAGAAATTACAACTGATCCAGCTCCTATTATAGAACCTTTACCTATCTTTACACCTTCTAAAATTACCGCATTAGCTCCAACTAAAACATCATCTTCGATTATTACAGGCTGTGCACTTGGTGGTTCTATTACTCCCGCTATAACAGCTCCAGCACCTATATGGCAATTTTTTCCGATTTGTGCCCTTCCTCCTATCACAGCGTTCATGTCAATCATAGTGTTTTCTTTTATACTAGCTCCTATATTTATAACCGCTCCCATCATAATGACACAACCGTCTCCAATTTCAACCATATCTCTAATAGTAGCCCCCGGTTCAATTCTTGCGTTATATTTTGATAAATCAGCTAAGGCAATTGCTGAATTTCTTCTATCTCTTTCAATCCTATAATTTAAAATATTATCTTTATTTCTTTTATAAAATCGAACGAATTCTTCTTCTTCACAAAACAAAATACCAAATTTCTTATTTCCATAAAATTCAAGATTATTAAAATCTATATCTTTTAGTTTGCCTTTAATATAGACCTTTATTGGGTTCTTTTTCTTAGAGTTAGCAATCAAGTTTATTACATCTTGTGTATTCACAAAATATCCTCCTCGTAGAATTTTGGATTTTTATCAAATAATATCAGAAAAAGTATAAAAGCCATTGTCTTTATTCATGACAAATTCTGCTGATTTTAAAACTCCTTCTGCAAAGGCTCTTCTTGATAAAGCCCTGTGAGATATACTTAAAACTTCCCCAAGATTTGACAGGTATATAGTATGATCTCCTGGAACGTTTCCCAATCTTAGTGAACTGATTGGAACGTCTTTTCCGCATCTTTCTTTTAACATCTTAGCTGTTCCTGATGGTTTATCTTTTTTAAATCTATGATGGGTTTCTGTAATTTCAACATCCCAACCATTTGTGCTATCTTTCAAAACATCTATCATTTTAAGAAATAATTGAATTCCTATGGAAAAATTATAACTTTGAACAACTGGAACATTTTTCGCTAAATTTTTTAATGTATATATTTGATTATCTGATAACCCAGTGGTTCCAATGATCAAAGGAACGTTGAATTTTTTTACATAATTAACCGTTTTTTCAAACACCTCTGGTAAAGAGAAATCTATCAATATTTCGGGAACTTCTTTTGAGAACTCTCCATCTTTATCGTATCCCCACACAAGTTGGTTCCCATTTTCTTCAAATAACTGACTAATCTCTTTTCCCATCCTCCCCTTGTAGCCAATTATTCCATATTTCATAATAATTCCAACCTTTCTAATTCTTCTTTTAGAAGATTTTCTGTTTCTTTTGTGGCTTTTACTAAAGGTAACCTTAAAACATTTTCACACAAATTGAGTAAAGACGCCGCACATTTAACAGGAATAGGGTTGACTTCTTTGAATAATAGTTTGTTAAGTTTCATATATTTGTTATTCAGTTCTCTTGCCTTATCATAGTTATTGTTTAGTATTGCATGAGTCATTTCTGAATAAGCTTTAGGTACAACATTAGATGCGACTGATATTACCCCGTTTCCACCCATAGCCATTATTGGTAAAACTTGATCGTCATTTCCAGAAAAAACTTTTAGAGTATCAGGTTTTATAGAAAACAGTTCAGCTATTTGTTGTATATTACCGCTTGCTTCTTTTATTCCTATAACATTTTTACATTCTTCATGTATTTCTACAGCCGTTTCTGGAAGTATATTCATACCAGTTCTTGATGGAACATTGTACATAATTATTGGTAATTCTGTTCTTTCAGAAATATATTTAAAATATTCTACCAATCCTTTTTGAGTGCTTTTGTTATAATATGGAGTTACTATTAATAATCCATCAGCTCCAGATTTTTCCGCCATTTTGTTGAATTTTAAAACATGATTAACGTTGTTGGTTCCAGTTCCAACTATTACCGGTACCCTTTTGTTGTTAACTTCTATTACTGTATCAACAATTTTTTGTCTTTCCTCTTCTTCTATCGCTGGAGCTTCACCGGTAGTTCCTAAAACGACTAAACTATCAACACCGTTTTCAATTTGGTAATCAACAAATGTTTTCAGACTGTTATAATTGACATTTTTATTCTGATCAAATGGTGTTATCATAGCTGTTCCTACACCTTTAAACATATATAGATCCTCCTTTGACTTTATTTAATATTTTAAAAATTTAGAGTTGAAAAGTAATCATCAATTGTTTCAGCACGTCTAATCATCTTAAATTTTCTATCTGAAGTAAAAAGATACTCAGCTGATCTTAATTTTCCATTATAATTAAATCCCATTGAATGTCCATGAGCACCGACATCATGAAAAACTAATATATCTCCTGATTCTAGTTTTGGTAGCGCTCTGTCAACAGCCAACTTATCGTTGTTTTCACACAAAGAACCTACAACATCGTAAGTCTCATTTTCATCTTCAAATTTCTTATTTAGAACGGTTATATGGTGATATGCTTTGTACATGGCAGGTCTTAATAGATTCGCTGAGTTAGCATCTATTCCTACATACTTTTTAAATGAATCCTTTATGTGGAAAACTTTTGTTACTAAATATCCATTAGGTCCACTAATATATCTTCCATGTTCCATATAAATTTTAGGAGGGTTTAAACCGTTATTTATCAATATCTCTTCGTATAGTTTCTTTATCTCTTGAGATATATAATATATATCCAATTCCTCTTCATCCGGCTTATATGGAATACCAAATCCTCCGCCAAGATCTATAAAATCAAGATCAATCCCAAGTTCTTTTTTTATTTCAAAGGCTGTGTTAAAAAGAAATTTTGCTACCATAATAATGTTTCGAGGGTTCAATTCGTTAGAAACAAGCATTGCATGCAATCCAAACTTTTTTACACCATGTTTTTGAAGCAGCTTATATCCCTTTATTAAATCACTTTTTGGAACACCAAATTTTGATTCTTCTAAATTACCTATTATTTCATTTCCAAAGTCTCCGCCGGGATTATATCTAATAGAAACTAATTCTGGAAGATAAAGTCTTTCTTTTAAAATGTTTATATGCCCTATATCGTCTAAATTCAATACGGCGTTTAAAGATAAAGCTTTTTCATACTCGCTTAAAGGGGTGTCGTTTGAAGTAAATAAAATGTCTTCATTTTTAAATCCCGCTTTCTGTGCTAAAACTAACTCTGCCATGGAACTGCAATCAACCCCACAGCCTTCTTCTTTTGTTATTTGTAAGATAAAAGGATTAGGAGTTGCCTTTACAGCAAAGTATTCCTTAAAATTCGCCCAAGAAAAAGCTTCTTTTAATTTTTTAATTCTATTTCTAATACCTGCTTCGTCGTATACATAAAAAGGAGTTCGAGTATTTTCTAAAAAATCAAGAATTTCTTGTTCTGTAAAAGGTAATTCTTTTTTCAAAGTGAGCACCCCTATTTTTTATTTAGTTCTTTGTGTTTTTTTAGTATTCTAATAGCGTTTGTTGCGGCCCCAACCCTTATATTATCAGCAACAACCCACATTAAAAATGTTTTTTCTTGAGGTTTTCTAACTCTTGAAACGAAAGTAGTATCCGTACCTGCAACCTCTAAAGGAGTAAGTTTCTCATCTGTATATTCAACATTAGGTGTAATCTTAATCAGGTTTATTATTTCATCTTTTTCGGCATCAATTTTAGTTTTTACCAATATCGATTCTGAATGCCCATAAAGAACAGGAACCCTCACTGTTGTAGGAAATATTCTTATCTCATTGTTTGAAAAGATCTTTCTGGTTTCTTTTATCATCTTTTCTTCTTCAAAGGTAAAACTATTGTCAAGATCTGATCCTATTATTGGAATTACATTATTTTTTATAACTTTCGGGAAATGATTTACTGAGTTTATTCCTTTTTCTTGATTTAACAGCTCTGTTATGCCTTTATTCCCTGCTCCTGATACTGCTTGATATGTTGAAACAACGATTTCTTCTATACCTAATTTTTGATTTATACCGTTTAATGCCAAAACCATTTGTATAGTTGAACAATTTGGATTAGCGATTATCCCTTTGTAACCTTTCAAAAGGTCTCCATTTATCTCAGGAACAACAAGTGGAACATTATTGTACATTCTAAATTGTGAAGAATTATCTATAACAGTATTGTCAGCATTTTGAGCAAGAGGGGCATATATTTTTGATACATCTGAACCCGCAGAGAAAAACAAGTAATCAAATCTTTCTGTCATGTTTCTTTCTTTGAGCTCTTCAACGATAATTTCATCGCTGCCTACTTTGACCTTTTGACCTTTTGACCTTTCAGAGGCAAATAATCTTAATTCCGTTATTTCATTGAGCATTTTGTATTCTTCAAATAATTTTAAAAATGTTCGGCCAACTTCACCTGTAGCTCCTACAACACCTATTTTCACAAAAGTCACACCTCCAAAAATAAAAAACCTCTCTTAAGTGGAGAGGTTATATAATGGTTGGTATATTAAAATCCATTTTAGCGGCCCTCCACGTTAAGCTACGTGACAGTTATGTAGGTATTCCCCACATACCCAGGAGAAAAAAGTAGAGGGATTCTTTCTATCTCCTTCGGCGACCTCACCTTTCACTCTTCTTTAAACCTCCCTCAGACTTTCAGCGAAGAGTTACTCTTCTTGGCCGCACCTCCGCCATGTATATTATTTTTTATACAATAACATACTAAAATAACATAAAAATTAATTAATAATTAAATTTTAATTTACTAGATTCAGAAACCTTTTTTTAAATCAAATCTATCATATAAGGTTTTAAAAAATGATGTACAATAGATAATATTATTATACTTAAAAAAACAGATAAAAAAGCATTTAAACTAAATCCAAATATACATAAACTCAACGCTGTTCCCGCAGCAGGTGGATGCTCAGTATCAATTACCACCATTATAAATATAGATAAGCCAACTGCTAAAGCGTAAGAAATATTAGAAAACAAAGGACCCGTGTTACTAAAAATTAAAGAAAATAACGAACCACAAATGAATCCAACTGCGTGACCACCGATAATATTCCTAGCTTTAGCAACCATGCTTTTTGGCATAGCAAAAACAATAAAAGTAGTTGCTCCCATCGAACTAACTATTATGGGACGTTCTTGTACATTTAAAATCGTAAAAATAAAAAACACTGTTATTGTGGCTAAAATACTTTGTAACACATAATTTTTCCAATTTGCCTTAAACTTTGAAAGGATCTCAAATATTCTCAATTATCTTAAGCCTTCTTTTAAACAAAAATTAATTTTATCAGAATGTCTGTCCAAAACCAAACCAGAAATGACCATCAAGATCTTTATCCCAACCGTAACCAAAACTAATCTGTCCGAACAATGGAATCGTTGTTCTCAACCCACCGCCAAAAGACAAAAGGCTATTGTCCAAAGTTAGATCAGAAATACTATCTTTAGCACTACCATAATCAAAGAAAGCTAAAGCATCAAGAGGTACATCCCCTCGAACTAATTCATAAGATACTTCAGTGTTGAATTGCAGAACAAAATTACCTATTTGTTTATTGAAATCATAAGTTCTAACAGTGTACATTCCGCCTACCCCAAATTTATAATTGAGGTTAGAATCTTCATTAGAATTATAGACACTTCCAAATCTAAGTTTTACTGCAGGGGTAAACTTATAATAAGTTCTAAATAATTTACCTTGTGTGTCAAAACCAATATAGTAGTTACCTGTATTAGTTGTTTCAATACCACCTAGCCCTCTGAATTGAAAATACTGTCCGTTGTAAGGTCTGTAAGGGCTATCTAAATTGTTGTAAAGATATCCCACAGATCCTGAAAGAACATTCAGTTTATCCTCATTTACTAGAGAATAATTATTGTAAGAAATAGACCCAGTTAGATATGAAAAATCAAATAATTCGTATCTTGGCGATATTCCTAATGATAGGTAATTTTTAGCCGTATTATCAATATTGCTGAAATATTGTCCGTCTGGGTTAATAACATAAGATATATTAGCACCTAAATCTAAGTTAGAACCACCTAATTTGATTACATTGTAATCAAAACCAATTACGTATTTATTTCCGAGTGGATTAAGAGAAGTATTCACAGAAAAAGTCTGACCATACCCAAAAGGATTTAACCATTGTACTTCTAATTCACCACTAAATCCTTTATACCATTCTTCTCCATCAGGCATTGTCCAAGTAACTCCACCCATTAATTTTCCAATTTTATCGCTTTCTATAGGAGTAATTCTGAATCCTATAACGTCTTCTTCTTCAGGAAAAGGTTGAATCCAAACATCTTTAAAGAAACCTGTACCAACAAAAGATACATAAGTATCTTGTAGTTTTTTCTGATTCACCGGTTCTCCAGAATTAATTTTCACCAAAGAATCTAATATATATTTTTGGGTCTTTGCTGTGGCTTCTGGTGTTATTTCTACGCTACCAACTTTTGACTCTCTTATTTCGAATATTAATTCTTCATTTTCATATTTTGGAATAATATTTGTGTAAATATAACCTTCTTTAAAATATGTTTGAAGAACGCTATCGTAAGCATACAAAAGATCTAAATTGTACGCTTGTTCACTAGGAACTATATATGTTTGAACAGCATCATTTAATCTAAAATCTTCGATACTTTCATTACCAACAAAATTAATCTTGGATACTGTAACAGGTTCATCTTCAACAATTTTTCTTAAACTGCCTTCTAAAACTAAAATTAGCTCTCCACCTTTATTCTCCGGTATATCAATAATTTCAAAACGCACATTGGTATCAGCAGAGAAAAACGGTATCTGATTCAAAGAATTTAAAATGTTTTGAATCTTTTGAAAACTTGGATATGTCTCTTTTGCACTTGGTCTGAATAAGAAAAACTTACTGTTCCAATCTTTTCTGAAATTAAAACCAAGCCTTTCTTTTATTTCATCAACGTTAAGTTGCGCTAACTCTCCTCTTAATTCCAAATCCCAAAGTGTGTATTCTTTTACTATAAATAGAAGGGTATCGGAATCATATGTTTTATCGTTTATTTCTGTTGCTTCTATGCTTATGCCTTCTCCAGTTATTTGTAGGTTAGTAGAAACATCGACAAACTGATAACCATTTTTTATATATAAATCTTGAATATTTTTCATTGAACTTTGTATTTTATTAAGATTCACTGGTATATTACTTTCTAAGCTAATTACTGATTCGATATTTTTCTTTTCTATTAATTTGTCACCTAAAATGACTACCTCATATTTCGAAACAATGGGATTAGGTGTGAATACTAATTCTAAACTACCAGTTGCCTCATCTAGATTATATGAAACAGATGTAAAATAGCCGGTTTTAAGGATATCTTGTAAGGCCAACCTAACGTCAATATCTCCAACGTAAGATCCTTCTTCAATTCCAAAGTTTGTTAATGCTCTTTCTACATCCGTTGCTGCATAAGATATATCTGTATTGTAAGTAATATCTTTTAAAAGAGTAATAGCAAAAGAAAAACTTGTTATCAAGAATAATGTAACTAATAATGAGTACTTTTTCACTTTAAAACCTCCTAAATTTTTAAAAATCATTTTGTAAAAGGTCCCCCTTATACTGGTACTTTATGTATGCTTCATATGTCCAAGGACAAGTTTCTCTGAAAAAAAACATTAGTGCCTTTGCATATTCCTGTATTTCTAATTGTGCATGACTACTCAACCTTAAATCTATAAAATGCATCAAAGCCCTCAAATTTGTAGTCAAATAGAATTCGGTATACTCACCAACAGGTAAAATAATGCGAGCTAACTCTCGCGCGACTCCCATCTCTAATAACTCTTCGTAAGCTTCATAAATTCTATTATACGTTTCTTCAATAATTTTAAGGGATTTTTCTTTTAGTAAAGGCTCATCAATTATTTTGCTACTTTGCTTATCTTTTTTATCTTGAACTCTAATTTCTGAAGGTAAATAAAACTCATCAGCTTTTTTTGAAGTGTATCTTCTACTCATTTCATTTGGAGACATACCAATCCTATGGCGGAACCACTGTCTTGTAACGAAAATAGGGGCTTTTACATGAAATGTGTATGTAATATGTTCGAATGGAGATAAATGTCCATGTTCCATCAAATAATTTATTAATTTTTTATCTTTTTCATCAGTTGAAAGGTCTTTGCCATGAGAGACTCTTGCGGCTCTTACAGCGGCTCTATCGTCACCCATAACATCTATTAAAGTTACGAATCCTTTGTCCAGTACCTTAATCGTCTTGGTTTCTATTTCCATTTTCTGATTTATTCTCCCCTCCAAATTTATATACAACAAAAAATATTCCTAAAAGTACGATGAAAAACGGCAAATGTATTGATAAAAAATAATTTCTTTTTAATTTCCTATCGATAACTTTTAAAGCTTCTTGAATAGAATGATTATCAGGGTTGTTGACAAGAGCTCGAGCCAAATACATTCTAGAAATCTCCAAATTGTCTTTTTCATTTTCTTGATATAAAGATGTTGCAAGTTTTGCTAAAGCATCAGAATTTTCAGGATCTATTTCTGCGGACATTTTGTAATAATTATTTTTTTGAGTTAAAGTGTTAGAAATATCCCCTAAAAGTTCATAACTTTTAGAAAGCACTGTTTTTTTGGTAGAATTTTGAATTATCCATTCAATCTGACTACGTGCTTCTTTTATCTTATCCAAATGAAAATAAGATGAAGCAATTAAAAATATTATTCTTTCATCTTTGTTGGAAATACTAATATAGCTATTTGCTAATTGAGTAACTTTTTCAAACTTTTCTAATTCAAAAGCCTGAACAATCAACAACTCTTGTATTTTTCTATTTGATGGATAATCCCAATACATATTTTCAAGGTTTTCTAACAAAGCATCTTTTTTTTCAGAGTCAGATGCTTCCCATTCTAATATCGATTCGTAATAGACAGTAAAAGGTGTGTCTCCAATACTTTCTTTTATTATATCAATTGAACTTAAAATTTTCTTAAATGATTGAGCATCTTTTGTTTTTTCCCATTTTATAAAATCAAAATAAATTCTAATAGCATTTGCAATTACAGAATCAGGATAATTGCTTACAACAATATCCAGCTTTCTTATTGCCTCTTCTTCATTTCCAGGTGTATATTCAGATAAAACATTTAAAACCGCTGAATCATCTGGCTTTAATTGTGAATATAAATAAGATCTTGTTTGGTTAGCAGTGATTTTGTACTCCTCTTTGCCTTCTTCAATATATTTTAAATACAAACCTAAAACATTCAACTCAAGTTCAGAAGAATTCAATAATTCATCCGTATCAAATGTGTAAACAAAATTGTCCAAGATTCCTCCAAAACAGACAAAGTAGATTACGAAAAAGAAGAAAGAAAAAGAAAAAATTCTTTTAATCTGACTCATAAAAAATCTCCTCAATAATTTTAGTAAAAAATAATTTAATTTTTAACATCTACGTTAGATTGATAGTTATGGGGCACTATTTCATTATTTTCCAATTTAAAAACAACTTTTGTAATAGGTTTAGTTGGAGCAAATTTTCTCTTGTGAATGATAATTTCAGTACCAGGATAAACAATATTTCTTGAAATAATAAAAGCAGAACTCTGTGAGGCTTCAATTAATTTTTTTAGCTTTTCTAAAGATTCTTTATTATTTTTAAGTTCTGAAGTAAGGATCTTGAAAGTTTTTAGCGATTTTTTGAAATATTCTATCTGCTTACTATTGAGTTTATTCTTATCTTGTATGTTTTTTAAACCCTTTATGATTGTAGAAGTTTTTCTCAAATTTTCGCTATCTACTGCTATTTTATGTTCCAGCTCAATTAATTTCTCATTCAAATCTGGTAAAATACCAACTTCACATATTGTTTTAACTCCCATTTCACTGCCTAATATATCAGCTTCTATTAGGTTTGTTGCTAAAATACTTCCTCCAGATATTCTTCCCTTATTGCCTTCAACAATAACGTGTTTCCCTGCTTTAATATATGAGTTAACTATAGATGTTTTAACCACCAAACCTTCTGTAACTTCAACTGTTGCATTTTCTATATAATTACAAGTTAGATTCTTAGATTTAACTAAGCTTTTACCAGATCCTTTAATACCGAATATTTTCGCATCCCCTTCGCAAATAGTAGTTGCGGATTCAACTATCCCTTTAATTTCTAAATAAAGAGTAGCTTCAACTACGAAGCCTGGTTTTACATCACCGTTAATTATTAATTTTCCTGGGAACCGGACGTTACCTGTAGAATAGTCTATGTTTCCTTCAATCTTATGTTCATCAGTTACATCAATAATAATTTCTCCGTTGGAATCTTTTTTGGTAATGAATTTTCCATCGATTTTAGATATTATTGTATTATCTACTATCAATGTGTTTTCCCCAGTTTTTATTTTTGCTTCCTTTCCTTCCAAGCCTTCTATAACCTCTCCCGTTACAATCTTTCCAGGTTCACCTTTTGTTGGAGGTTCAATCCTTGCTAACTCAAACCCTCTTTTAACTATAATCAATTCGCTTCTTTCTTTCAAATCCATATAATTATTTGCGCTATTGGTATCTTTTTCCATAAATTTTTGAAAGATTATCTTTCCATCTTTTCCTGTTTTTGGAGGTATACCAGTTGCTATAACATATTCTTTATCATAATTTGGATTAGATATAATCTCTTCTATTGTTTCAGCTTTTATCCCTACAGCAACGTTTTTTTCTTTTAAAATAGATTGAATACCCCCAATAGTTGGAGGTTTACCATCATCTACCAATTTTATTGTTGCAAGCATCCCATCTTCGGAAAGTCTTACTTCATATTTGGCCATTTTATAACCTCCGTTACCAAATTATAGCTTTTCCTTTCCATCTGCCTACTTTAAATCTTGAATTATTTAAAATACCAATATCTTTAGCAATATCTTTTTTTATCAAAACGATTTGGGGTTTCAGATATTGTAAAATTTTAAGATCAGTTTTTTCTATTAAGTAAGCTGGAATATCTTCTGGAATACGTAACAAATCTGTTTTATAAAACTTAAACCAAATTTTGGCTGTGCTTTCACCTAGCAAATTACTTAAATTTTTCAAATTATTTTCTTTAGATATTTCTTCATATTTTTGAGATTCATTTAACGAGAAAGAACATCCACAATATTTTTGACGGTAAATATTGTATGTTTTACATATGTTGGCACCTATTTTTATTCCGTTATTTGAACGAAAGTTTATATATTTAAAAGTTAGGTCATTTTCTTCTAATTTTTTTGCTATACTTTGTATATCATAATGAGATTTTCTGGGAGAAGATAAAAGGGTTGTTGAAAATATCTCGAAATTTCTTTTTTTGGCTTCAATTTTTGTCTTTTCTAATCTTAATTTCATACATTCATAACATCTTTTTGATTTCTCATTTTTCACCGCTTCGATCTTATCTAGAAAATCATTGGGATCATAATTTTCTTCAATCAACTCAAGTTGCCATATTTCACTTAACTTTTTAACCTCATTCAATCTTTTCACATATTCATCTGTAGGATAAATATTAGGGTTATAAAAGTATAAAACGGGATCCAACCCGTTGGCAATTAATTTTTCATATGATACGGCTAAATCAGGAGCACAACAAACATGTAAAAATACTCTCAAAAGGTAATCATCCCTTCAATTTTCTTAATTGTAGAGGTGGGTATGCCTAACTTTTTTAAATCTTCTGTATCAGAAATTTTTTTTACTGATCTATAATCAATTATTTTCTGAGCAGATATTTTTCCAATACCAGGAAGGGTTTTTAAATCTTCCAAACTAGCTGTATTCAAATTGATTTTTCCCTCATGAATTTTGTAAGTTACTTCAGAAATATAAATATAAGATTTGATATTTGAAAAAGTTTTTTCTCCAATACCAGAAACTTTCATTATATCTTCTATAGAATTGAAGCCTTTTTCCTCTCTAAATTTTATGATAGCTTGAGCTTTAGCAGGGCCTATACCTGGTAACACTAACAAGTCTTCGACATTGGCGGTTAATAGATCCACTTTGACAGGTTCTTCTTGAAATTCATAGTTCAGATTATTCATAGCTTCATCATTTAAATTGATAAACCCTATTAAAAAAACCGTTAAAATTAATACCAGAACAACAATTAAATTTTTCTTCATTATTTAGCTGTTCCTTGAAAATATAGCTCATCTTTGACGAACCTATCTTTTATATCAAAACCAGTTAAATCTGAAATCATCTTTACGTCCATACTTTGTAGATATCTTTGGGCCTCGTTTTTATCTTCAAAAAATCCTATGAGTATAGACCAATAATCTTCTTTACTCTGAGGATATTTCCCGTTATAGACAAAGGCAGGTATATTGGCTTGTCTTAATAATATAGTAGGAAAAACCACAGGAGCAGGGGAATTATATAGACGAATTTGAATAGATAACATATTTTGCAAATCTTGCCCAACTTGCAGATCATAATCAGCACGATACAAATAATACTTATTTTCATTTTCAAATATGAAGTAAGGAATTTCATTTTCTAATGCAAACAACGCCTCTTCATAGGCTTGCCTTTGGTTGTAAAAAATTCTTACACTTCCAGGGTTGTATGGTTTTAATAAGGAAACTGAGTTATTTAATAGTATATGAAAATCAAGCTCTTGAATATTATAACTTACTTCAGCTTTGGTACTTCCTATTTCAATTTCAGGCAATTTCAATTCTTCTATTGGATTGGTTGTAGGAGCTTGATTCTCTAGGCTTGAATAATTATTATAAAACTCTAACTCCTCGATCTTTAGGGTTAGTTGATTCATTTGGCTTTTTAAATAAATTGTATAGCCTGTAAGAATAAAAGTAACCATGGGTAATATAAATGTAATTATTAAAATAAGTCTAAACCAAACAGCATTCTTATTTTGCATTACACACCTCTCAACAAACCATTGAATTCTGGTATATAATCTTTTATTTCACCAAAATTCAAAATAGCACTCTCGAATCCATCTTCAGTAATTAATACTTCCCTAATCGGTATATTTTTTATAGTTGACTTGATACTTTTTATTTTTACAGACTTTAGATTATTAAATCCAGTAATATTCTCAAAAATATTTACAAAATTTTTTTCTTTAATATAATTGAATTTATAACTTAAAAACACAAGAAAAGCAAAAGACAACGCCTCATTCTTAATGAAATCAGGACTATTAGTAGTATCTATAAGATATTTCATCAATTTTGTCCCTGGGAAAGGGAAATCATTAGAATACAATGATAAAGCAAATTTTACAGATGAATAAAGGTATTCTTCAAGATCTAAACGAATAAAATTTTTTGAGTATTTCAACGATAAAGTTGCGAAGTTCTTATCGAATAAAAGACCCAAAATATAACCTAAGAAAAAATGGTTTTTCATATCATGTTTTTCTAAAAACTTACAAAAATAAGGGTCAACATACACAAAATCAGGATATCCTGACACTTTTAAGAAATTTTTCGTGTAGTTTAAATCTAGGTAAAATTCGCCTGAAACTGGTAAATATATCATTGAAGACAACGTTGTTGGCACGATAGTAAATGTGCCTTTTGGAAAATCTAAAGTGTGAAAAACGTAACCAGCCAAATCAATTAAAGATCCTCCACCTACCACTATCAAGTTGTTGTAATTTTCAGACATCATTATTTTGCATAATTCTAAATACCTATCAAAATATTTTGCTTCACTTCCACCTTTTTCAAAGATGATGTTTGAACGGTCTTCAAAATATAAATTTCTTTTTAACTTTTCGTCAATAATAAGCAGTGTTCCATATTTTGAAGTATATTTTTTTAAAAAACTTTCATAGTAGCCGACATTTATGTTTATTGTAATGTCTTTTTCAATCCCTTTTGAAAAACTAAGGCTTTTCATTATATTTCATCCTTTTATTAAATTCTCTCTATTTTTTCAACCCGGGTTTTGTGTCTCCCGCCTTCAAACTCCGTTGATAAAAACTTATCAACCGTCCAAATTGCTAAGTCTGGCCCCATAAGTCTTCCTGCTAAAACTAATACATTTGCATCGTTATGTTTACGCGCATATTCTGCCATAGAAGGATAAAGACACAATGCACCACGAATACCTTTAACTTTATTTACAGATATGGACATACCAATGCCAGTTCCACACAACCCAATACCGAAATCAACTTCTTTTTTAGCAACTTTTTCTCCTAATATTTTTGCATAATCAGGATAATCTACGCTCTCTTCAGAATCAGTTCCTAAATCTATAAAATCTATATTTTTACTTTTCAAATACTTTTTAATAGCTTCCTTCATTTTATATGCTGCATGATCAGAAGCAATCGCTATTTTCACACTCAATTCACTCCTTATAAAAAGCAACAATAGTTATATAAATTTACATGAATCTGATTAAACCAACCATTTTACCTTGTATCTTTAATCTGTTGGCTTTAATTTTTATCTCTTTCATTTGCTTGTTTTCCGGAATTAGCAGAATTTCTTCTTCATTCAATCTTTTAAATTTTTTTAAGGTGGCATTCCTGTCATCTATTAATGCCACTACTATATCCCCATCATTAGCGTACTCTTGTCTTCTAATTATAACAAAATCTCCACTCCTAATCTGTGCATCTATCATAGAGTTTCCTTCAACTTTCAACGAAAAATACTCATAAGATTTTGG
The DNA here is from genome assembly GCF_003265365.1 of Petrotoga sp. 9PW.55.5.1. Lineage (NCBI taxonomy): Bacteria > Thermotogati > Thermotogota > Thermotogae > Petrotogales > Petrotogaceae > Petrotoga > Petrotoga sp. 9PW.55.5.1. Next base: position 109,436 of record NZ_AUPM01000003.1, read on the forward strand.
GAAGAAATTTGTTGGTATTGGTACATAATCTACTACCGATTGTATTGCTTCTATAGCATCACCAGCAGCTATCTTTCCTGAAATAGGGGCTAAAGTTTCTGATGCGAAAATTTCACCAGACTTAGGAGTAATCCTGATTCCTCTTGAAACATTTTTTCTTTCAATGTAGCCTTTTTTTTCTAAAATTATTAGGTGTTTGTGAGCAGCTCTCGGACTTTTGAATCCAAAATGCTTCATTATATCTCTTATACTTGGTGCAAATCCGTTTTTTCCCATATAAGATTTTAGGAATTCTAAGATTTGGGCTTGCCTTTTTGTTAAATCTTCCATTTTCGTATCCCCTTTCTTAATTTTTACAGGTATATTCGTTTAAACAAAATTTCACTCGGTTTCTTGAACCTCTATTGTTCCCACTACTGAATCATTTTCATCTAACCTAACAACAATAACTCCTTGGGTAATTCTGCCTAAAACGTTTATATTATCAACGTTAACTCTAATTGCTTTGCCTTTTTTAGTAAAAACAAGAATATCTTTTCCGTCTTGTACACTCATAGCGCATATAATAGAACCGATCTTCAAAACATCTCTTACTGTTTTTAAACCTACGCCTCCACGATTCTGAACCCTGTAGGAATCAAATAAAGCTCTTTTTCCATAACCTTTTTCGGTTATTAATAGTAATTTTTTATCTTTTTCCTCTCTTACGACATTCACCACTTCATCATCTTTCCTTAACTTAATAGAGTTAACTCCCATGGCGTTTCTCCCCATCTTTCTTACATCGGATGAATGGAATTTAAGCGCCATACCTTTTTTTGTAATTACCAATATATTTTCATCTTTGCTATTTAATAGGATTGCATCCACTACCATATCGTTATCTGATAAATTTATGGCCCTAATACCGTTGTTTCTTGCATTTCTAAATTCTCTTAGCGAAGTTCTTTTTACCTTTCCTAATTTTGTAAAGATCATAATATCTTTATCATAATCTCCGTCTAAGGAAATTGGAGCGATAGTTTTTATATCTTCTGCCTCACTCAAACTAATAAAATTAGCGATATGTTTACCTTTTGATCCTTTGAAACTTGTTTCTATCTCATAAGCGTTAATTTGATAAGCTTTTCCCGCAGAACTTATCAACATAAGCTTAGATAATCTGTTAGTATTGATTATTTCTTTAACGTTATCATCTTCAGATATTTTTAACCCTTTTACACCTTTTCCGCCTCTTCCCTGGACCTTATATTCATTTGAAGGAATGGCTTTTATATATCCCCATTTTGTTAGTACAATAACGACATCTTCATCTTGAACCATTTCAACTTCTTCAGAAAAATTTGATTCGTTGTACAGAATTTCAGTTCTTCTATCATCACCGAATTTTTCACGTACTTCATCAAGTTCTTCCTTAATTACATTCATCAATTTATCTTTATTATTCAAAATTTCGATATCTTTTTCTATCTGGGTATATAAGCCTTTTAACTCTTCTTTTAGATTGTTGGATTCCAATCTTGAAAGACTTATTAATCGCATATCTGCTATAGCTTTTGCTTGTTCTTGGGTTACACCTATTGTTTCCTGCAAATTTTTTAAAGCCATTTCTGGATTCTCAGAATTTCTAATAATTTCCACAACCGTGTCTATTCCTTGAACAGCTTTTATTAACCCTTCCACGATATGAGCTCTTTTTTTAGCCTTTTCTAATTCATATTTTACTCTTCGGGTTATTACTTCAACCCTGTGATCTAAAAAGCTTTGCAATAACATTTTTAAATTCATCAAAGAAGGTTTATCTTTATCAATGACATTCATCTGAACGTAAAAATATGATTGAAGATTTGTGTGTTTAAACAATTCATTGATCAATCTTTTTATATTCGCATTTCTTTTTAATTCTATAACTAGCCTAATTCCCTCTTTATCGCTTTCGTCTCTTACATCTTTAATTCCAGAATCCTTTTTTTGTTCTTTTAATCTGACTGCATATTTAACTATTTGTTGAATTATATCAGATTTAGAGACGTTGTAAGGAATTTCATCAAAAACAATGGAAGTTCCCTTATCATTCTCTTCAATTCTATATTTCCCTCTAATAGTTATTTTGCCTCTTCCATTCTCATATAGCTCAGCTAGATTTTCTCCATCAACTACCAAACCACCTGTTGGAAAATCAGGGCCTTTAATATGTTTTAGTAAGTCTTTTACCTCACAATCGGGATTTTCAATCATTAATTTTAAGGCATTCACCAGTTCTTTTAAATTATGTGGTGGAATATTTGTAGTCATTCCAACAGCAATTCCACTAGAACCATTCATTAAAAGATTAGGTAATCTCGTAGGTAAAACTATAGGTTCCTTTAAAGAGCCATCGAAGTTATCCCTGAAATCAACAGTGTCTTTATCTATATCTTTGAGCATATACTCGCCTAATTCAGGCATCCTTGCCTCAGTATACCTCATTGCGGCAGGCGGATCGCCATCTATCGAACCAAAGTTTCCTTGAGCTTCAACTAATGGGTATCTCAAAGTGAAAGATTGACCCATTCTAACCAGGGCATCATAAATAGCAGCATCCCCATGGGGATGATACTTACCCATAACTTCTCCAACAATACGGGCATTTTTTTTGAATGAAGAATTATGTTTTAACCCCAACTCACTCATAGAATATAATATTCTTCTTTGAACGGGTTTCAATCCATCCCTTACATCTGGGATAGCTCTACTAACAATAACGCTCATAGAGTATAATAAATATGAAGTTCTAAGTTCATCGGTAAAATCTTTAATTATTATCTGGTTTTGATCTTCCATTTTTTACATTTACCTCCATTATGAAATCTTTGCGCCGGCTTCTACGTCTTTTTCTACTGTTAATACACTTAAATTTCCATTAGAATCTTTTGCTGCCAATAGCATTCCTTCTGATGTTTCACCCATCAATTTAGCGGGTTTTAAGTTTGAAATTATAATTATTTTTTTATTCTCTAAATCTTCCGGTGAATAAAAATTCTTAATTCCTGCAATAATCTGTCTGGTTCCTAAGGGGCCAACATCTAGTTGTAAACGTAGTAATTTGTTAGATTTTTCTATATTTTCTGCTTTGATTACTTGGGCAACTCTAAGATCAACTTTCTTGAAATCATCTATCTCAATAATATTTTGTATATTAGTATTTTCTTCTGACATAACTTTTTCTGCCTCCTCTGTTTCTGTTGTTTTTATTATTCTTTTCCAGGTTTTGGTATCTATTCTTTCAAAAACCGGAGAGCCTTTATCTATTTTTATCCCGTATTCTAATACCCCTTTCCTAAAATTTTTAGGGCTTAAATGATTTAAATCGTAACCGAACTTTTGTAGTATTATTTTTGAGGTATCTGGCATCACAGGGCTTATTAGAACTGCTATTATTCTAATACTATCAAGCAAATTATATATGACCGTTGCCAGTCTATCTTTTCTTTCGGGGTCTTTACCTAAAATCCAAGGTTCCGTCAAATCGATATATTTATTAGAAAATCTTATTAATTCCCAAAGATTCTCTAAAGCCTGTGTAAATTGATAAGAATCCATACATTTTAAATACTCTTTTGTTTTGTTTTCAAGAATATCGTATAGTTCTTCATCTATTATATCTTTTTCTTGAGGTTTTGGGATAACCCCATTGAAATATTTCTCCGCCATAGTAAGTGTTCTGTATACTAAATTGCTCAAATCATTAACCAAATCCGCATTGTACCTTGTTATAAGATTTTCTTCTGAAAAATCCCCATCTCTTCCAAAATTTATATCTCTTAGCAAGTAATATCTAACAGCATCTTTGCCATATGCATCCATTAAAATTCTAGGATCAACCGCATTTCCCAGAGATTTAGATATTTTTTGGCCATTTACAGTCAACCACCCATGAGCGAAAACTTTTTTAGGAAGAGGCAGATCAGCAGACATCAGCATTGCAGGCCATATAATTGAATGAAACCTGTTAATCTCTTTACCTATTAAATGAAGATCCGCGGGCCAGTATTTATCGAACTTCTCTTTATCATCAAAGTAACCAATAGAACTAACATAATTTATTAAAGCATCCACCCAAACATAGACAACATGTTTTGGATCGGATTCTAAAGGTATACCCCAATCGAAAGTTGTTCGGGTAATACTTAAATCGTTCAAACCACTCTTTAAAATTTGAAGCATCTCATTTTTTCTAAAAGACGGCTCAACAAAATCAGGATGTTTTTCATAATGGTCTAAAAGAGGTTGGGTATATTTTGAAAGTTTGAAAAAATAATTCTCTTCCTCTACCCATTTTAATTCTCTATTACACTCAGGACATAATTTTGTGTTCTCTTTTATTATTATCTCTTTTTCATCCCAAAACGATTCATCGTGTATACAATACCAACCGGTATATTTTCCCTTGTATATATCCCCTTTTTCGATCATTTTATTTATCATTATCTGAACGGTTTTCATATGATAATCATCAGTTGTTCTTACAAAATGGTCGTAACTTATCCCAAGTTCGTCCCACAATTTTTTGAATTTTGATGAAAGATTATCCACATATTCTTGTGGAGACATATTTCTTTCTTTGGCAGCTTGTAAAACCTTTTGACCGTGTTCATCTGTCCCCGTTAAGAAGAAAACATCGTACCCCAACATCCTTTTAAATCTAGCAATTATGTCAGCAACGATGGTAGTATATGCAGAACCTATATGAGGTTCACTATTGACATAATATATTGGGGTAGTCACATAAAACGTATCCATGAAAGCACCTCCGGATTCATTGCAAAATTAATTTTTATTCCTTCTATTAACCTAAATTATTATATCATAAAAAATCATTTGGTATTCTTATTTATTCTGAAAATTATTTTAAAGTTGAGTATTTTCAAAAAATAAAACTATGGTATAATTCAAAAGAATTGTTACGTTGAAAGAATATTAAAAATATTATAGAAACCGGAGGGATAGAGTTGAGGTTTTCTGATTTTTATGCTCCTACTTTAAAAGAAGCTCCATCAGATTCTGACATCAAAAGTTATGAATTATTGATAAGAGGTGGATTTATAAGAAAGATATCTTCAGGTGTTTATAGTTATTTACCGCTTGGATGGAAAGTAATAAGAAAGATAGAAAGTATTGTAAGAGAAGAAATGGAAAATATAGGTTCTCAAGAAATTATGCTGCCGATAATTCATCCTGCGGAACTTTGGAAGATGACTGGAAGATGGGACGATTATGGTCCTGAACTTATGAAACTAAAGGATAGGCACGACAGAGAGTTCACCTTAGGCCCAACTCACGAAGAAATAGTAACTTTCTTGATGAAAAACGAACTAAGATCATACAAACAATTGCCTCTCAATGTCTTTCAAATAGCTACAAAATTCAGGGATGAAATAAGGCCTAGATTCGGAGTATTAAGAGCCAGAGAGTTCATAATGAAAGACGCCTATACATTCCACACTAATTATGATTCTTTAAGAGATTATTATATGAAATTTTACCAAGCCTATGAGAACATTTTAAAAAGGATTGGAGCAAAATACGTCGTTGTTGAAGCCGATACTGGAGCGATAGGTGGATCTTTTTCTCATGAATTTCACGTATTAGCCAAAAATGGTGAAGGAAGAATCTTTTACTGTGAAGAATGTGGTTATGCAGCTAGTGATGAAAAAGCAAAATCCAAAGAAAAGTTTATACCTGATGAATCAGAACCAATAAAAGAAATCCAGAAAGTAGATACCAAAGAAGCAAAAACAATAGAAGAAGTTTCTAAATTTCTAGAAATTTCTAAAGACAAACTTATAAAATCAATCTTATTGAAATCAAACAACGGATGGGTAATGGCTTTAATAAGGGGAGATTATGAGATTAATGTGGCTAAACTACGAACTATTTTACAAGATCAAACTATAGATATTGCCGAAGCTGAGGAAGTCTATAAGAAATTCAAGTTGAATGTTGGAAACATTGGTCCCATAAACATTCCAGAAGATATAAAAATAGTTGCTGATTTAAGCATAAAATCCATTAAAAATGGTGTAATTGGAGCCATGGAAGAAAAGAAACACTATATAAACGCCACACCATATCAAGACTTTAGAATAGATCTGATGGAAGATATTAGATATATTAAAGAAGGTGAAAAATGTCCTAATGAAAGTTGCGATTCTATTTTAAAACTAACTAAAGGGATAGAAGTTGGTCAAATATTTGAACTCGGTAACAAGTACTCTTCAAAAATGGCCGCCCTTTTTACAGACGAAGACGGTAAACAAAAACCATATATAATGGGCTGCTATGGTTGGGGTGTATCAAGAACATTGGGAGCGGTTGTAGAACAATTAAACGATGAAAATGGTATTTTATGGCCCAAAAGTATCGCTCCATTTGAAGTTGCAATCATACCCGTTACTATGAACGATATGAACATTGTAGAAACATCAGAAAAGATATATAATTACTTGCAACAAAGAGGAATGGATATAATAATAGATGATAGAGCCGTATCAGCTGGAATTAAATTCAAAGATATCGATTTAATTGGAATACCTTTGAAAATTATTATAGGGAAATCTCTCAAAGAAGGGAAAATAGAATTAAAGTTAAGAAATGAAGAAAAAAGTTCCTTAATTGAATTCAACGAAAATAATATAGAAGAGTTTTACCATAAAGTAACAGAAAAACTAAAGGATTACGATCCAACTACAGTATCAAATGTTTAAAAGCCCTAAAAAGTTGACAAAATCTAAAAAAAATAGTAAAATATAGGTGTAAAAAATAAAAGCCAAGATAGCTTGGCTTTTATTGGTGGGCTCGGGTGGATTCGAACCACCGACCACCCGGTTATGAGCCGGAAGCTCTAACCAACTGAGCTACGAGCCCAATCACGTTGATAATTATAGCATTAATAAGAATATTTGTCAATACTTTTTTAAAAAAATCTTTTTAACAGGGGTGGGGAAAATATAATAATTAAGAAGGAGTAATATTATATGAGCATTAAAACTGAAAAGACAAGTAGTCAAGATGACCCTGTTAAAATACTAATAAAAAAGTACCCTAGAATCATTATACTAAGAGCTGTTTTTAACCTGCTAGAAAAAGAAGTGGAATTAGACTTAGAAAATTTGGAAAAAGAAGCTGTCAGATTATTGAAAGAATAAAAGAGCTGATATCAGTTTTTATTCCCCTCTTGAGAGGGGTATTGATTTTTATTCCCCTTTTTGAAGGGGTGGCTGTGACGCTTTTTGTCACAGACGGGGTAGTTGCTTTTGATTTACCTTTGAATTGGATTTTCAATTTGCTGAAAGCAAATTTAAGAATGACTACCCCGTCTGCAGCACAAAACGCTGCATCCACCCCTTCGAGGAAGGGGAATTTTACTTTCAACCAAAACCTTCACTTCTATGGTATAATTTAAATAGAACAAAAGTATAATTCAACCAAACTACAAATAACAAGGGGGAAGAAATGGGAGACTCTAACATAG